>JBFMBK010000016.1 GCA_040755295.1 Bacillota bacterium
AGTTGCCTTGATAATCCCGCTTGATATCTTGATGATTAAGTTATTGTTACGCCTTCCCAAGATTATTTTGGTTATATTTCTTTACGAATTTATAACTTTAATAAGCCAGTTAGGAGTTGTTTTTACCTGGAATTACGTCCTCGGTGTTTCAACTACCGATTTAGTCACCTCTCCTTTAATACGTATTCTTTACCCCACGTCAGTCTTCGTCCCTGTCACAATTCTCGCGTGCATCAGCCACCGGAAACACTGGCGGGTTTCTATGGACACAAGCAGGTTTAAGGTCCCGACGGCAGCCATATTGCCCATTGTAATCCAGGTTATTTTGTTGGGCGCCGTAATAAACGAATTCTTTTTCGGTTCACGTTTTGACGAGGCGACGCGCACAACCGAGGCCGTTATCTTTGCCATGCTTATAGCGGCCTTGGTATCCTCATCGTTCATATTCTGGCGGATTCTTCAGTTTTCTGAACGCGAAGCGGCGGTAACCGCGCAGGAGGCCCTCGCCGCGGAAATGCGGAAGCAAATAGACACCGTCCGAAAACAACGCCATGATTTCATCAACCATGTCCAGATTATGCAGGCGCTTTTGTCCGAAAACCGCTTTACCGAACTATCGTCTTTTGTCGATGCCATAGATAAAGATATACATAAAGTACATAAAGTATTATAATCAGAGAGGCTTTATATTAAAAAAAATACAAAACGAAAAGGATGAGTTCTTTGAGAAAGCTAATAATCGTCGGGACGCTTGTTGTTTTAACTCTCATAATGGTTGGCGCCGCTTGCGCGCTTGCCGCAAAACCTATCAAGCTGATCGTTGACGGCGAAAACGTGTCTGTCCAGCCGCCGCCTTCTATGATTTCCAGTCGTGTATTTGTACCCATCCGGTTTGTGGCGGAGACCCTGGGTGCTGAAGTTTATTGGGATGCCGGTAATACAGCGGTTGTTGTGAACCAGGGCAATAGAGCCGGCATGTATTTAAAAGGCCGAAACGATCCTCTCGCCGCGGACCAGGGGATAGGCGGGAATTTCATCAGTTCGCAGGAGTTGAAGGACATCCTTGATGACGATAATGACCGTGATCTTGCCGATTTCCGGGATGGTCACAACGGCGGCGACCTTGCCGGAAACGACCCGCTGGTTATTGACCTTCGAGCCGAGGCGGATTACGAGGCGGGACATATTCCCACCGCGGTGTGGGTCGACGCGGCCGAAAACATGTCCGACGCACAAAACGTGAAGGCCCTGAAAGACTTGCTCCAGGAGCACGTTGACAAAGGCGGAAAAAGTGAGATCGTGCTTTACTGCTATACCGGCAATTCGTCCGGTCTGGTTTGCGGCGTCCTGGGAGCCATGGGCTTAAACGTTAGAAATATGCGGTTCGGGTACGATATCGCCTGGGCGGGCACAAAGTCCGCCGACCGTGCCGTACGCGCGACGATCGAGGACAAGGACGGCAACACGCGCACCTGCGGCGGGTGAGGAAGCTAGTAAACCGTACCTTCGGCGAAGGTATAAAAAAGCCCGTTTTGCGCCTCGAAAGGCAGCGAAACGGGCTTTTTATTTTCTTTCAAACAGTGCCCTTCAACGTCCCATGCGCTGTTCGGTGCAGTTTAGGAGGCGTTTGATGTTCCCGCGGTGCTTGTAGACGGCTACAGCGGCCGCAAGAGCGCCGAATAACACATAACTCCAATGATAGCCGAAAAATGCTATCGTCACCGGAAGACTGGCGGCGGCGATGATTGAAGACAGAGAAACGTACCGGGTCAGGAACAGGACCAGCCCCCAGATGCCAAAACTGACGAGCGCGGCCTTCCAGGTAAGCATGATGAAGACGCCGAGCGCGGTGGCCACTATTTTACCACCTTTGAAGCCCAGGAAGACAGACCAGCTGTGGCCGAGCAGCGCGCAAGCGGCGGCGGCAACCGCCGGCCATTCACCGTACAGGCTGCCGATATAGACGGAAAGCACTCCTTTACCCATGTCTCCGGCAAAGGCCAGAAGACCGAGCGCGGGTCCAAAAGTCCGCCAGACGTTGGTCGCCCCGATGTTGCCGCTGCCGTGCCGGAAGATATCTATGCCCTTGGCGCGTCCGATAAGGTAACCGGTCGGAAGTGAACCGATTATATAACCGAGCAGCGCGACCGCAATTATTTCCACAACATCACCCCGTTCAAGGTTCAACGTTCAACGTTCACGGGTCAAGGTTTAAATTTCAATGTTAAGGAACCGGAGGCAAGGCAACAGTTTACAGTATTAATTCTTATCCGGTTTTCTTCTTCTTTTAAACGCAAAACGGACAGGTGTTCCGGTGAAGTTGTAGGCTGTCCGGACCTGGTTCTCCAGGTAACGCCGGTAAGAGAAATGTACAAGCCCGGGATTGTTAACGTAAAACAGAAAAACTGGCGGGTTCTCCCCTACCTGCGTAACATAATCCACATCCAAACGCTTCCCCTTTACCGGCGGCGGCGGATTTCGCAGAAGAGCTTCTTCCAATAAGGCGTTTAATTCGTTGGACGGAATACGGCGATGGGCGTTGATGAACGCCTTGTTGACTGCTTCAAATAATTCTACTACTCCCTGTCCCGTCGTGGCGGTGGTAAAAACAGACGGAGCGTAGGAGATAAAGTCAAGATCTTCCTTGAGATTCGCCCGGTAAAGCGCTTTGTCTTTCTTGTCTTCCGGCACCAGATCCCACTTGTTGATCGCAATAACTACCGCCCTGCCGAGTTCTTCCGCCATTCCGGCGATGCGCTTGTCTTGAGCGGTCACCCCTTCCTCCGCGTCGATAACGATTACAGCGACCTCCGCTCTCGCAACCGATTTTTGCGCTCGTATCACGCTGTACCGTTCGACAGGAAGGTCAATCTTGCCTTTCCGGCGGATACCGGCGGTATCGATCAGGATATAATTCCGTTCACCGAACTTGAACGGTGTGTCCGTCGAGTCCCGGGTCGTACCCGGTACATCCGTGACAATAACCCTTTCTTCACCCAGAATGGCGTTGACCAGCGATGACTTGCCGACGTTGGGACGCCCGATAATCGCCACATGGACGGCCGTTTTTTCAGCGGTTGGAGATTTCATAGGAAGATTTGCCACCAATTCGTCCAGCAGGTCACCGGTGTTGAGTCCCTGAGTTGCCGAAACCGGAATAGGTTCACCCATACCGAGACGGTAATAATCGCCCATCGCCGGGGGCTGGTCGAAACGGTCAACCTTGTTGACCACCAGCAGCACCGGCTTTCCTGAACGCCGCAGGATATCGGCTACGGCTTCATCTTCCGGTAACACACCGGACTGTGCATCGACCATAAAGAGAACGACGTCCGCTTCCTGGAGCGCCTGCTGAACCTGGCGTCTGATCGCGGTTTGCATCACATCCGTGGCTTGATCCGCCACACCGCCGGTGTCTACAAGAACGAAGAGCCGCCCGTTCCACTCGGCTTCGCGGTAGATTCTGTCTCTCGTCACACCCGGTTCGGGTTGCACAATAGCTACCCTCCCCCCTACCAGACGGTTGAAAAGAGTGGATTTACCTACGTTCGGCCGACCTATTACCGCGACCACCGCTCTACCGTCCATTCAGTTCCTCCGTTTTTAGGTTCGAAGTTTAAAAGTTCAACGTGCAACGTTCAAGGTTCTAAGTTAAAGATCGAAAGTAAAAGGAAAAATTCAAGGCGACGTTCAACTATCATGTCTTCTTAAGTATACCATATTATCAAGTTTTATACGTTTCACAGGATTCAAGGTTCAAGGTTCTAAGTTCAACGTGCTGGCTAATACTGCGTGAATTTACTGCCTGTTCAAGGTTCAAAGCTAGGTTCTAAGTTAAGGAACCAGAATAAAGAAGGTTCAGGGGGGAAGTTATCTCTTTTTCTGCCGCCGCAAGAGTTTAAGACGCAGGGCTTTTATGAGGTCGTTAGGGCTGTCGGCAGGTATTACGGGACACCCTGCTGCCGCCTTGAGCGTGCCCAGGGTTAAGCCGTCCAGGAACAGGGTTTCTTCTTTCAAAGCCACGGAGGGGATTAAGACCCGGTCGGGCTTAGGGATGCCCTCCAGGGTTTGTAGAATGTCCCGTCCCGTAAGAAGCCCTGCAACCGTCACGCTCGGTCCGAAAAAACGGTTGTTTACCGGAACAAGGTCCACATGTAATCCCCTAATAAGGTTTAATCGGGCGGCAACCGGCCTCAACGCTTTTTCGGCCATAACTCCGGTTATAATCACCACCCGCTGCGGTGTGGTTTCCGGCGGCAGTCTTTTTTCAATCGCCCGCCACGGACCAAGGAACCTTCGCACAAGGCCGACCCCGTTCTCCAGTTGGGGAAAGCCTTCATAGTCCCGCGTTGGGGGAACATGTCTTCCGGAAAGGATGTAGAACTCGTCGGCCGCATATACTACTCTGCTTTTCAGACTTTTCAAACATTCCCTCTGGTGACGCGACACCATGTCGAGAACCTGCGCCGCTTCTCTCGGGTTCACGGAGCGCAGGGGAAAAAGGTCCTGCCGGTGATGAGTCAGCCCCACCGGCACGATCGCCACCGAGCGTACGGACGGATGCAAAGATACAAGGTCCGCGACCGTCCTTTCTAGCTCTTCCCCGTCGTTCAGACCCGGGCAGAGCACTACTTGTGTATGCAGGGCGATCCCCCCGGCGGCAAGAAGGCGGAGTTGATCGTAAATCCTGCCCGCCCTGGGGTTTCCCATCATTTCGGCGCGCAATTCAGAATTTGTAGTGTGTACCGAGACGTAAAGAGGGCTTAACCGCTGGGTGACAATGCGTTTCAGGTCTGCCCGGGTGCAGTTGCTCAGGGTAACGAAATTGCCTTCCCAAAAGGATAGACGGTAGTCATCGTCCTTAAAACGGAGGGTTGTGCGCAATCCGGGAGGCTGCTGGTCGACGAAACAAAAAAGACAGCGATTGCTGCAGCGGCGGATACGGCCAAAGGGCTCGGAGAAACCGAGGCCCAAAACGTCCGCCGTGTTACCGAATGACTCCGCTTGGAACTGGTGTCCGTCCCGCTGTAAGGTGAGAAGCGGCGCTTCTGCGGCCAAAAAAAAGTAGTAATCGATTATGTCTCTTACCGGCTTGCCGTCAATCGCCAAAAGCCTGTCCCCGGGCTGAACTCCGAGCCTTGAAGCGGCGCTGTCCCAGGCGACCGTCTTGATTACCAAGCCTTTCATTATAACGCCAAAAACCCCCCGCTGAGTCGTTTTCCTGTTCTACAATTATCTTCCCCCCTGTATTTCCCGTCAAGACTGAAGTTCAACGTACAAGCTCCAGTTCAAGGTTTACGGTTCATGGTTTAACGTACAACGTTAAAAGTAAAAGAAAGGGGCAAAGGCTCTAAATTAAGAAAAGTGGAAACACTATAGAAAAGTCAAAGGTCCTTAGAGGCAATTTTAAGAAAATAGTCATATCGTTTAAACACAGCCCGGTGGAAAAGCAGGCGGCCGAACGACCAACCGGGACGCGCCAGGACCCAGGCGAGGGCTATCCCGGCTGAACCCGGAATCCCGTCAACTGCCCGCAGATGCCACCCTTCCTCCTGCCGGTACAGCTTACCCCGCGCCTGAAAAAAAAGGTGAACCAGTTTCGGATCGGCGTTACACCAAAAAGCATAAACCTTCGTACCTGTATCATCGGTCCCATAATAAACAAAAGCCCTCCGCAAATTAATGAGCGGCAGGCTTAACAGCTCTGTCGCCTTGAAGGATTCCTCACACGGTAATCGTCCCGTTCTGATGGCCGCCGCGACTGCGGCGAGAGGAAGACCCTGAGCGTTGTAGTAAACAAGTCTCACTCCTCCCTCACTTCCGTTTTCACCTGGTAGACCAGATCCTTGACGAACGGATACCCGCGGCGTATTCCCGCAAACACGAGAGGCCTCCCAAGACGAGGCCGTTTCAGGCGACGGGAGATGAATCCACCGACTTTCAATATAAAAGGAAAACACGGCAAAGTGTTGACAATCACCGCTCGCAAACCGTTTTCGATTTGTTCTCCGAACACAAGTTGAAGGGCTTCTGTATCCCGGCCGCGTCCGATGATGTAAACGCGGTTACCGCATTCATCAATACCGTAAAAATAGAGTTTGCCCCGGTCTCTACCGTCCTGAGTATCAAAGTAAGGTAGGGTGAAGGAAGATTTTTCGTCCGGCGGCCGTTTTTCGTATAAGAGACCGGTATGCAGTGCCGCAGCGATAACGGAAGAGTGTGTTCCCCCGAAGCAGTGATAAACTATGTGCATCCGTGTTATTCGTCTCGTCTGCCGGTTCCGCGTCCGGGAAAAACGCCTGTTTCACGGCGCCAGAAACCGGTCAACCGTTCCCAGGCTTTTGTCCAACCCCCGGCGCTTACAACGAGGAAGGTGCCGGCGACGATAAAGACGGCAAAGAGAATCCAGGCGAAGGCGCGCCATGCTCCCGGACTTTTCGCGTTTTTACCGGTGATCGGTTCAGTCATATCCGGAAAACCGGGGCCGGGGTTTGCAAGGCCCAGCACAACCGGGACCGCGTCGGCCAAAAGGCCGACACCCCGTTCCGCTTCCTGTCTGGTAAGGGTGTGCGTCCCGCATTCCAATAGCAAAGCCGTCGAAAGAAGGTCCTGGTTGAACGTTCCAGCCGCGAGGAATATCCCCTTTACCGTGCCGGGATGGACGCGGTTGGCGTATGTCATGAGACGTTTTGCAAAGTCAAGGTTGGCGGAGCTTTTGGGATTGTGGCGTCCGACTACCAGACGCACCTGCCCGATGGACATGCCCGAAACCTGCTGGCGGTAAAAATCCGGGTCGGGGATGCCGTCGCGGTGAACGTCCATAAGGGCTATCGGGTTCGACCGCAGAAGGCGCACCGCGGTTTTTCTCGAACGGATATACGCGGAAGCGTCGTGCGGGTCATGAGGCGTCCGGTCGTGTACCGTGCGGGTGCCGGCGCCGCGCAGTTCATCCGCAAGCCGGGTGCCTACTTTCATAATCCCCCCGCGATAAGGGATAAAGGGCGTACCGTCGGTGGGAACGTAGGACTCGTCGCTGTGCGTGTGATAAATCCCGATGTCCCGGCCTTCACCGAAAACGCCCGCAGGCACGGCCGTCCGGTTAAAGTATTCGTCCCAGGCAAGGATGTCCCGGTCGATACCGAGTAATCTTGAACGGGCGATTTTACCGGTTAAACCTTCAACCCTGTAGCGTTTGCCTTCGGCCGTAATTATCTCATCGCCGGGGGTTACCGACCGTGCGGTGTAATCGATTATCTGCTTTCCTTCATCAACAACCGTATAGAAATTGCCCGGTTTGAGTTCATCTTCACGGTCGCCGAAAATAACTGCATAGGTAGGCAGTGAGGTGCTTTTTGCGGTAAAGACGCCGACTGCCATACCGGCAAGAATTATCGTATATCCGATAAGAACCCTAACGTTGGTTTTTCGGGCCATTTCTACCGCTCCTTTCACGTCCAGAACCATCAGGGGATTGCAGGTTTCCCAGAAGACTTTCGGAACGTCCTTCTTTGGATGGTCCTCCCTGCGCTCTCTCCCGGACTTCCCCGATTATTTCGGCGATAAGAACGGCGAAAATACCGGCCAGCACGGTAACGTCGAAAATACCTCCCCCACCGATATCCACTCTTTGCGGCGCGTTCAACGCGACTACCCTGAAATAATGTAAAACATCCCCGAGAAGCACGCCGAGGGTTGCGGCGATAAAGGCGCCGCGCCGGGAGCGGCCGGCCAGGTACCCGACGATTCCGGCGATGACGGGATAAAGGTACAGCGGTTCTATGAAAGCGTACCTGCCCGCGGGTTCCTGTATCCCCCGCATCAGGTACGTTCCGGTGGCGTACACCAGGATGCCGGTGACGACCGCACCCCATAGAGAGCGTGAGACCTCCCGCCGCGTACCCGCATTGGAAAGAAGGTAGACGGTCAGTCCTACGGGAACCAGGGCGCCGCCGACGTTAATCGAAACGGGTGCCGTTCTGCCGCCGAGAGGGATATCGATAAAACTCCCGATAATGAGCGCGGCAATGACCATCAGGGCGGCCCTGTCCGTAAGGCGTAACCGGTCCAGAACCCGGTGTCCCAATCCCAAGTAGATCAGGACCGAAAGAATTAACAGCGCCAAAAAACCGATTGGAAACCTGTCCATGCAACGGCTCCTTTTTAATAAAAGCTCTACGTTCTATGTTTGGGAATAAAGAGGCAAGTTATACGTCGGAAGAACGAAGTTCAACATTCGCAAGCGGGGAATAACGTAACCATTCAGCCATTTAGTGTTTCGCTGACGGTTCGTAAGTCTATACCAAAAAAACAAACGCCGCCCTTAAGGCAGCGCCGGTTGCGTAACTAAAAGAAAATATTATAAATTCCAATATGCTTGATTAATTAAGATAAACCTGTTTTATGGAATTAGTTACTCATCTTCGTTTTCTCCAGTTGTTTCCATTCCTTCGGATTCAGACGGTGTTTGCTCCGTCGGATCGACGGACTCCGGATCTGCGGTGACCGTTTCGGAAGTTTCCTCTTCCCCTTCCTGTTCTGCCGGTGATGCGTCATCCCCGCTTTGTCTGGTTGCTTCGCGCAAGGAAAGCCGGAGCCGCTTTCCCACGGGATCTATGCTCAAAACCCTGACGGAGATAACTTCGCCCTCACTTAATACGTCTTCCGGCTTGGGCACATGCCAGTCGGCGAAGTGCGAAATATGCACAAGCCCTTCCACACCGGGTTCAAGCTCCACGAATGCGCCGAAAGGAACCAGACGTATCACCTTGGACTCTACAAGGCTGCCTACCGGGTATTTTGAGGCAATGTTGTCCCAAGGGTTGGGAATGACCTGTTTTCTTGAAAGGCTGATCTTTTCGTTCTCCCGGTCTATCTTGATTACCTGCACTTCTACCTCGTCGTCGATCTTGAGAATTTCCGAGGGATGATTTACCCTGTGCCAGGCCATCTCTGAAACATGGAGCAGGCCGTCGATACCACCGATGTCGATGAAGGCGCCAAAAGAGGTCAAGCGCCGTACGACCCCCTTAACTACCGTCCCTTCTTCAAGCGAATCAAGGGTTTCTTTCCGTCGTTTTTGGTAGTCTTCATCGAGTACAACCTTGCGGGAAAGCACCACCTTTTTGCGTGAGCGGTTCAACTCAATGATTTTGGCGGATAATTTCTGTCCGACGTATTTTGAAAGGTCTTCAACGTATCCCCGATCCACCAGCGAAGCCGGAAGGAAAGCCCGCACCCCGAGGTCGACGATGAGGCCTCCTTTGACGACTTCACGAACCGCTCCTTCAACGCTTGTGCCGTTTTCAAAAGACTCCTGGAGTGTTTCCCAGGCTTTCTCCGCCTCGGCGCGTCCTTTGGAGAGTATTATCCTCCCCTCGCTGTCTTCCGCTTTAACCACCCAAACATCTATCTTATCCCCAACGCTGACCACTTCGTCCGGGGAGCTTATATCGAAACAGGATAACTCACGGAGCGGGATCACTCCTTCCGATTTGGCCCCTACATCAACCAGAACCTCGTCCTGGTTGACTTCGACAATTACACCTTTGACCATCTCCCCGCTGCGGAGGGTTTTTACCTCCATTGCCTGCATTTCCTCGCTGGCACTTGTTTCCCCGAGTTCACTCATTCGTCTTTCTACCTCCTCGATAATCCAATCAGGCGTGGATGCTCCGGCAGTAAGCCCTGCGACCTGCACTCCGTTGAACCATTCCTTCTTAAGTTCGGAGGCGGTCTCAATCTGGTAAGTCGGCGTGCCTGTTTCAAGACAGAGTCGCTTCAGCTTCTGGGTGTTAGCGCTCTCGTACCCGCCGACGACCACCATAACCTCAACCTGGCGCGCCAATTCGAGCGCGGCCTGCTGCCTCTCCGCTACAGCGTGGCAGATGGTGCTGAAGACTTGGACTTCCGGATAAATTCCGCCCTGCGAATCGCCTTCAGGGCCGTTTTCATCAACCTTGTTAACAACGCCCGTGGCGGTGCGTTCCTTAAGCACCTCGACCACCGCTTCGAAATTCTTTGGTGTCTGCGTTGTTTGGGCGATCACTCCCAGACGCGGAAGATCGGGCAGCATTGCGGCTTCTTCCGGATTTTCGACCACTTTTGCCCGGCCACAGGTCCACCCTACGATACCTCGTACTTCCGGGTGTTTGCGGTCGCCTACCACCACCACTGTATATCCCTGCCCGGTCAGGTCTTTGGCGAGTTGTTGCGCTCGCGCGACAAACGGGCAGGTAGCATCTATCACCTTTAACCCCAATTCTTGGACGGCCGCGAGAACTTCGGGTTCCACCCCATGGGACCGTATTATCAGAGTCCCCTTATCTGCGGCCGCCAACTCTTCAATTACCTGAATCCCTTTACCCGCCAGGAAACCGACCACTTGAGGGTTATGAATCAAAGGACCCAACGTGTAAAGAGGCCCGGTATTCTCCGCACGTGCTTTAAGCGCCAGTTCAATCGCTCTTTTAACGCCGAAACAAAAACCCGCCCAAGAGGCTCTCTTGATTTCCATCTACTCGAAACCCGCTCCTGTCAACGCTGCGATCGACGCCATGATCTTCTCACTGCCTGCCGCCATTTCTTCCTTTGAAGGCTTCCCGCCTTCCGCTCTCAGGAAAAAAGGCTTTCCCACCCGCACTTGTATCCTGCCGAAGATTCCGCGGGTTCCTATAAGCCCTACCGGGACAAGAGGAACCGCAGCTCTAAAAGCCAAAAAGGCCGTACCCGGTTGAGCGGGTAAAAGTCCTGTGTTATGATTACGCCTGCCTTCGGGGAAAACCCCCACAACACGCCCGCGCATAAGATAATCAAGTGACGTCCTAAATGCCGCCCGGTCAAAAGATTCACGTTTGACCGGGAAGGCGCCCACCAAACCAAGGATTGCGCCGAAAACCGGAATCCTGAAAAGCTCTTCCTTGGCCATAAAGTGCACACGACGCGGAAGTGCCGCGCCTAAAACCGGCGGGTCCCAATAACTCTGATGGTTTGCCACGACGATCACCCCTCCCTCCGGAGGGATGTTTTCCGATCCGACCACCTTCCACCGCCTGAGAACAGGGAGTATAATCCTGAGTACCACCCACGCAAACCAGTAGAGCACGCCGCTTAACCTCCGCGCACCAACGCGAAAATCATTTCCACCACCTCTTCCGGGTTCTTCCCGGTGGTGTCGATAACCATCGCATCCGGCGCCGGGACAAGCGGCGCGATTTCTCGTGAGCTATCCTGAGTATCGCGGCTTTCGATTTCTTGAAGCTGCTCCGCAGGGGTAATCTTGTGACCCTGAGTGGAGGCTTCCAGAAAGCGCCGCCTTGCCCGTTCCTCAACGGTTGCCGTAATAAAAAATTTGTATTCGGCGTTCGGCAAAACGACCGTGCCGATGTCGCGCCCCTCCATTACAACGCCGCCAGAGAGAGCCATTGTTCGCTGCTTTGCCGTAAGGTGTTTTCTTACCCCGGGCACCTTCGCAACCAGGGATACAGTCCGCGATATTTCTGGAGACCGTATTTCCCTGCTGGCGTCGTAACCGTTCACATAAATCTTGTTTTCCTCGTTTTCTGTGAGACAGAACCCAAAATTCATCGTTTCGGCAAGGCGTGAGAGAGACTCCGTGTCTTCAGGATTTACTGCCGCTTTTAGCGCCGCATACGCCACGGCGCGGTACATAGCTCCGGTATCCACGTATTTATAGCCGAGATGTCTTGCCAGCTTTTTTGCCACGGTGCTTTTGCCTGCACCCGCCGGTCCATCAATAGCGATACGCAATCCACAGTCTGTCCTTTCCTGCTAACGTGGTTTGAATTCGACATTGCGGGCTAATTTCCTTTTTTTAAAACTATTATTATAAGGCCGGAAGGGGGTCCGGACGGGGTCGCCACCGGTTTAAAAGCCGGTGCGGGAAGACGGATTGAAATATCAGGAGCTCCGAGGTGGTGGCACATTCTTCCCAAGAGGCCGTTGCAAGACTTCGCCTGTCTGTTTCACAGAAGTCGGATGCAGGATGTTGGAAGTCGGGTATGTCGCAAAACGCTCCTGGAAACTGGAAGTGCGAACCACCTATAATTCACGGCATCCGGCGCCTTGAAGCCGTCGTCATCTTGCTGACGGTTAAGGTGTTTTCAAGACTCTCCCGGCAAGTAAGGTTTCAACCGTACCGGTATCGGGGAAGTAGTGTGTGAACGTTTAAGCCTCTAATTCCGGAAGGACTTTAACGCTTAAAAAATTTTACAGTGCTGTGTCTTACCCCGGAACGCTCAACCCCTGAATCACTTTTGTGAATCCCGGGAAGGAGACATCGATAGAGTCCGCCCCCGAGATGATTGTCCTTCCCTCCGCGGCCATACCAGCCACCGTGAGCGCCATAGCCACCCGGTGGTCCGCGTGGCTTCCGACGTTAGCGCCGTGTAAATGACCGCCGCCTTCGATAACCAGGCCGTCGGGCAATTCCCGAATCTTCGCCCCCATGCGTCCGAGCTCGTCCGCCATTACCTGCAGGCGGTTGGATTCCTTGAATTTCAGTTCGGCGGCGTCTTTAATAACGGTGCGGCCTGCCGCGTATGCCGCCGCCACGGCCAGAACGGGAATCTCGTCAATCATACGCGGGATAAGTTTACCGCCTATCTCCGTACCGGCCAGCGGCGAAGAAAACACGGTGATGTCCCCGAAAGGTTCTCCTCCCGACGAACCTGTGCCGGCGACTTGCATTCTTGCCCCCATAGCCTTGAGCGCGTCCAGGATGCCGGTGCGTGTCGGGTTGAGACCGACCCCTTTTATTTTAATCTCTGCGTCCGGGACTATACAGGCGGCCACGAGCAGGAAAGCGGCCGAAGAAATATCCCCGGGGACGTAGACATCTTTGGCTTTCAGAAACGGTCGTCCCATAACGGTCACGGTAAGGCCGTTTCGGTTTACCTCGGCCCCGAAGTGCTCCAGCATCCGTTCCGTATGGTCGCGGGAAAGCGCCGGTTCGGTGACTCTTGTTTCCCCGTCGGCGTAAAGCCCGGCCAGGAGGATGGCGGATTTGACCTGGGCGCTGGCCACGGGAGTGTTGTATTCCAAGGGGCGCAAATTTCCCCCTCTAACCGCCAGGGGCGCGAGCTCACCGTCTCCACGGCCCATAATTGCGGCGCCCATGGATCGCAGAGGGCTTGTCACCCGGCCCATCGGGCGCCGACGAAGGCTTGCGTCTCCCGTGACGACGCTGAAAAAGGGTTGTCCGGACAGTATGCCGAGAATGAGCCGGGTTGTGGTCCCGGAATTTTTCGCGTCAAGGACATCCGAAGGCTCTCGAAGTCCGTATAACCCTTTTCCCAACACCCTGACCTTTGCGGGAGCAAACTTTTCCACTTCCACGCCCATGCTCTTAAAACATGCCAGAGTGGCCAGGCAGTCCTCACCCTCGAGAAAGTTTTCCACGACCGTCTCGCCCTCGGCTATACCGCCAAGCATCAACGCCCGGTGGGATATTGACTTGTCGCCGGGAACCTTGACCTCGCCTTTAAGGGATCTAACAGGCCGGATGTTGAGTTCCAAAGTAAAGCACCTCGTTTTAAGGTTCAACGTTTAAGGTTCAACGTTCAAGGTTTAAGGTTCACGGTTCAAAAAGCGTGTTGAAAAAAATAATCCGCAGGAAGATACCCAACAGCTTTCGTCGGATGGGACTTAGGAAAAGTCCCGGAGTCCGCTGAAAACAAGCATGACGCGGAAGGCGATGCCGGGTGAGTTTTAGACTTACTTTCTTACTCCTGACTTATAACGTAGAACGGACTTCTAAGACTATCCGTCCAAGCTGTCACCGCTTCCTGGTTTCGATCCCGGCGTTTCGCAGGAGTATTACCGCATCCTCCTGATCGACGGACCGGGCGAAGCCGAGTCTTATAGTGCCCCCTTCGCCTTCACGGACCCTGAGGATTTCGATGTCACAGATGTTTATCCCGGCGTTTCCAAGAATACCGGCCAGACCCGCGATGATCCCCGGTTTATCGGGCACCGTGACCACTATCTCGCAGAGTTCGGGGAGGTACCCCTTGCTCTTGGCCGGTACCACACGTCTCAGTGACTGCGCCTTTGTCAGCCAATCCTCGAGTCCTGCGGCATCGCCGGACCTGATGAGCGCTGTCAAATCAGCTATCGAGGAGTCGAATCGATCAAGCATATCAAGGATCGTATCGGCGTTCGACAAAATAATATCGCGCCACATGACGGGGTCACCCGCCGCCACCCGGGTGGTGTCGCGAAAACCGCCGGCGGCGAAAGGCAGTACCGCTTCCCGTTCCGGCAGGTCGGAAACGGTGTTTGCCAGCGCGGCGGCAACACAATGTGGGAGGTGGCTTACTGTGGCCACATATAGATCGTGGGATTCGGGGGAAAGCTCGACGACACGGGCCCCCACCGACATCGCGAGGTCGCGGATTTGCGCGAGCGGTTCCGGCCGGGTTTTCGGCGTGGTCGTCAGAATATAGTAGGCGTTCTCAAAAAGGTAGGGATCCGCGCCCTTTACACCGGTTATCTCCGAGCCGGCCATCGGGTGGCCTCCTACGAAGTAAAAACCGCGGGTTTCGGCGAGCGGTTCAAGCGCCCTTACCACAGCGGCTTTGGTGCTCCCCACATCCGTGACGGTCGTTCCGGCTTCGAGATACGGGCTGATTTCTGAAACAACGGGTATTATCGCACTGACGGGGGTCGCCACAACAACCACAGAAGCCTCGGTCACTCCCCGGCGGAGGTCGGTGGTGGTCTTATCGACCGCGCCCACCTCAACCGCCAATCGAAGGTTGTCCTCGTTCCGACCGACCCCGATCACTTCCGCCGCAAGGCCCAGCCGTTTAACGGCCATTCCGAGTGAACCGCCGATTAGACCGACTCCTATTATCGTAATCCTTTCTAACAAGTTCCGTCCTCCCACCGTGGGTAAGATCCTAAAACTTTAAAAAATTTGCTCAGTTCCTGTATCTCTCCCAAGGCTTGCGCCACCAAGGGGTCTTCCAAATGGCCTTCGCAGTCCACAAAAAATATATAATGCCCGATGCTTCGGCGGGCCGGGCGCGATTCGATCTTTGTGAGATTAATACCGCGGTTGGCAAAAAAACCAAGAGCTTCGTAAAGCGTGCCGGGACGGTCCCGGACCAGGGAAAAAGCCACGGAAGTCTTATCTTTCCCCGTTTGCTTCACCGGACACCGCCCTAACACCACGAAACGGGTTTCGTTATCTATGGTATCCTGAACCGCACGCGCCACAACCGCAAGCCCGAAGTGCTCCGCTGCTTTTTCCGTGCCGATGGCCGCCCAGGGCTCGCCCGATGAAGCGACGAGGCGCGCCGCTTCGGCCGTGCTGGTGGTCGGCTCCCGGAAGGCATGCGGGAGCTTACTTTCCAAGTATTCCCTGCACTGCGCCAGGGCGTGAGGATGTGAAAGGACGCGGGTAATGTCCTTTAATCCCGGCCGTGCGAGGAGGTGATGCATCACCGGGAGGACAACCTCTCCGGTAATAAGTGCGTTGTCGTCCCTGATAAGAAGGTCGAGGGTGATGTTGACGCTGCCTTCCACGGAATTCTCCGCCGGTATGACGGCAGCGTCGATTTCCCCGGAGGATACGGACTTTATCAACTCCGGGATTTCGCTGTACGGTATGCCCTCATAACCTTTTCCGGTAAAAAAGCAGGCCATAGCCTGCTCGGTGAAGGTGCCGGTGGGACCGAGAAAACCTACCTTCATTGATACTGCCGCTCCTGGTCTGTCGTTTTCGGGCATCACAGGATACCGCTCACGAACCGTTTCCGGCACACGTGCTCCTATGACGCCGCACTTGTCTTTGCTCCTGTTTTTCAAGTTTCAACGCATTGCTTTAAACAAACCGGCCTTTCTCTTAAAGCGGTTTCCATAGTGCTTGTGGAAACCGGCGTTACAGTTTCTTTCCCATTGCGTTAGCTATCTGCCGCAAATCCTTCATCATAGCCTCAAAATTATCCGGCGTGAGCGACTGTGCACCGTCGCAGAGCGCCTCCGCGGGGTTCTTGTGCACCTCCACTATCAGACCGTCGGCTCCCGCCGCAATCGCCGCCCGGGACATAGGGGCTACGAACTTCCAGCGCCCGATACCGTGACTCGGGTCCACGACCACCGGTAGATGGGAGAGGTATTTCACTATCGGCACGGCGGAAAGGTCCAGCGTGTTCCGGGTGTACGTTTCAAAGCTGCGGATCCCCCGTTCACACAAAATAACATTTGAATTTCCGCCGGACAGGACATACTCCGCGGCCATCAACCACTCTTCAATGGTGGCCGAGATACCCCTTTTCAATAATATGGGCTTGTTCACTATTCCTATTTCTTTGAGCAGATCAAAGTTCTGCATATTGCGGGTTCCTACCTGTATGATGTCCGCATATCCCGCCACAATCGGAAGGGTACGGATATCCATTACTTCGGTCACTATTTTCAGGCCAAACCGTTCCCTGGCTTCGGCAAGGATTTTCAAACCTTCTTCCCCCATACCCTGGAAGGCGTACGGTGAAGTGCGGGGTTTGAAGGCGCCCCCGCGCAAAATGGTGGCCCCTGAAAGGGCGACCTTTTCCGCAGTGGTCAGGAGTTGTTCCCGGCTTTCAACGGCACAGGGTCCCGCCATGACGTGAATCCTTTCCCCGCCGATTTCGAGATCTCCGACGCGGACCACCGTGCGTTCCGCCCGGAAAGAGCGGCTGGCCATCTTGTACGGCTGCAGGATGGGTATCACTTCTTCCACCCCCGGTAATGCCTCGATGGCGATTCCGCCTAAACGCATCTTATCGCCTATGAGTCCGATAATAGTTTTCTCCTCACCGCGTGATAAATGAGTCTTAAGACCCGCCGCTTCAAGCCGCTTGACTACTCCCTGGATATCTTCCTCGGCGGCGTTATCCGCCATAACAACGATCATGGTATTACCTCCAAAACCGCAAGTTATGTAACTGTTCAGGCACCCTGTATGGCACGGCGGATAGGCTGCGCAAAGTTTTGTCGGCGCCACCGGCCGGATGCTCACGTACGTTTCGTGTACGCTTCGCTCCGTCCGGCGTCGTCCTTCGCGCTCTGCTTGCATCTCGCCGTGCTCCGTCAGCGAAGCATTAATGGCTGACGTTATCCTGTAAGAACCTTATCCAACGCCTCGATAAAACGGGCGTTCTGCGTAGGGGTTCCAACGGTCACTCTCAAGTGGGTCGGCAAACCGAATCCGCCGCGAATGATGACACCTTGTTTCAGCATCCGGAAGAAAACGTCTTTTTCGTCGCGGCCCGCGTCAAAGAAAATAAAGTTCGCTTCCGTGGGAACGTAATAAATGCCCCGGGCGGTAAAGGCTTCATAAATGTATTTTTTCCCGCCTTCGTTTATTTGCCGCGTCAGCGCCACGAAATCTTCATCCGTTAAAGCCGCCAGGGCTGCTTCCTGCGCCAGGGCGTTCACGTTGAACGGCTCCCGGACGCGGTTGAGATATTCGATCAGCGAAGGCGGCCCTACGCCGTAACCGACGCGGAGGCCCGCCAGGCCGTACATTTTAGAAAAAGTGCGTAAGACAACGACGTTCAGGCTCTTTTTTAGGTAGTTAAGCCCGTCCGGATAATCCGGGCTGGTGACATACTCGTAGTAAGCCTCGTCAAAAACGACGACCGTTCCGGGTGGGGTCCGCTCCAGCAAGGAAGCGACCTCTTCCCTGCCGGCTATGGCGCCGGTGGGGTTGTTCGGATTACAGAGGTAAATCATCTTGGTCCTGGGTGTCAGCCGACGGGCCATCTCTTCGATGTTCATGCGGAAGTTTATCAACGGCACTTCCACCGGAACAGCCCCCATAAGCCGGGCCAACGGTTCATAACGGGGAAAACTCGGTACCGGCATTATCACCTCGTCACCGGGTTCCAGCAGCGCCAGCGAGAGCATCTGCACCAGTTCGTTGGAGCCGTTGCCGACCATAATCGCCGCCGGGTCGACGCCGAGACGCGCCGCCAGCGCATGACGCAGACGGTACGAGCTGCCGTCGGGGTAAAGGTTGATCTCTCCCGCAGCCGCGGCAATTGCCGCAATCGCCTTGGGTGAAGGCCCCAGCGGGTTTTCGTTGGAAGCCAGCTTTATGACGTCTTCCAGCCCAAGTTCCCTTTTTACCTCTTCAATCGGTTTGCCCGGCTGGTATACAGCCAGGGTATCCAGACAATCGCGCACCTTGATTTCCATAAAACCTCACCTTTGGGTTTTTGAACATATTATCACATCTAAAATCGTTTTTCCAGGTTCAACGTGCAAGGTTCAAAGTTCAAAGTTAAGGAACAAGGGACGGGGTTCAAGATTCAACGTTGAACGGACCTTAAATCATAGCCAATTGAGCTTGCGCGCGTAACGCCGAACTGACTCAGCGGTCCATCGGCTCAAGCTTTTACAAGCGCCGACTTCAATTCCGATGTGAGTTTTTCCACCTCCCCGAAGGCTCCCTGACCGATAATGTTAACGATTGCGCTGCCCACTACGACCGCGTCACAGAAGGAAGCTATCTTTAACGCTGATTCCGGGCCCGAAACGCCGAAACCGATCGTCACCGGAAGGTTTGCATAGGTGCGGACCATGCTGCTTAACCCCTCAAGGTCGGTCTCGATTTCCCGGCGCATTCCGGTAACACCCGTAACCGCGACGCAGTATATAAAACCCCGCGCGCGCGAGCAGATGGCGGCTACCCTTTCCGGCGTGCTGGTGGGCGCAACCAGCGGTATTAAATCGAGCCCGCAGCGGTCGGCATATTCTTGCAGCGGTCGGCTCTCCTCATAAGGAAGGTCCGGGATGATCAAACCGTCAACCCCGGCATCGACCGCGTGCCGGCAGAAAACTTCAAGCCCATACTGGTACACCGGATTGTAATAGGTCATCAGCACGAGGGGAATTTCCGTTTCCCGGCGGACCTCCCTCGTCATTCTGAGAACGCCGCTTACGGTGGTCCCGCCGGCAAGAGCCCTGTTCGAAGCAGCCTGTATGACCGGGCCGTCGGCCATGGGGTCGGAGAAGGGGATGCCGATCTCGATGATGTCGGCGCCGGCCCGGGCCATAACCAGGATCAACTCAAACGTCTTTTCGAGGCTGGGATCTCCACCCGTAAGATAGGTTATAAGGCCCTTTTCCCGCCGGGCCTGTAGTTTTTCGAATGCGCTTTTAATCCGGCTCACGCTATCACCCCCTTTACCTGGGCCACGGTCTCCACGTCCTTGTCGCCTCTTCCGGAGAGGTTCACAACGATGATGGTCTCCCGCGGCAGATTCGGCGCCAGGCGAACTACCTCGGCTATGGCGTGGGCGCTTTCAAGCGCCGGGAGTATCCCCTCCGTTTTGGCCAGCAATTCGAAGGCTTCAAGCGCCTCGGTGTCCGTGGCGCTGGCATAGGTTACCCTCCCGGTCTCTTTCAGGTAGGCGTGCTCCGGTCCGACACCCGGGTAATCGAGACCGGCGGAAATGGAATGCACCGGGCTTATCTGTCCGTCGGGATCCTGGATGATGTAGCTCATCGATCCGTGCAAAACCCCGGGGCGTCCGCGGGTCAGCGTGGCCGCGTGCCGTTCGGTCCTTAGTCCCTCGCCAGCGGCTTCCACTCCTACCAACCGGACACCGGGGTCGTTGAGGAAGGGGTAAAATATCCCCATGGAATTGGATCCGCCGCCTACACAGGCCACGATGATGTCCGGCAGCCGTCCGGCGGCGCGCAGGGTTTGTTCGCGGGTTTCCCTCCCTATCACCGCCTGGAAGTCCCGGACCATCATCGGGTACGGATGCGGTCCGGCTACCGAACCGATGAGGTAGTAGGTGGTCCCGACGTTGGTGACCCAGTCGCGGATTGCTTCGTTCATGGCGTCCTTAAGAGTTTTACTACCTGCGCCGACCGGGATCACCCGCGCTCCCAAAAGCTCCATCCGAATTACGTTAAGACGCTGCCGGACAATGTCCTCCTCCCCCATATAGACGGCGCATTCGAAACCTAACAGCGCCGCGGCGGTGGCTGTTGCCACGCCGTGCTGCCCGGCGCCGGTTTCCGCGATCAACCGCCGTTTCCCCATCTTCTGGGCAAGAAGAGCCTGCCCGATCGTGTTGTTAATCTTGTGGGCGCCCGTATGGTTCAAATCCTCGCGTTTAAGATAAACCGTTGCGCCTCCCAGTCTTGCGGAAAGCCGCGCGGCGTAATAAAGAGGACTTGGACGGCCTACATAGTGTTCGAAGTACCAGGCCAGTTCTTTACCAAAATCTGGGTCTTTCAGAGATGCGGCGTAAGCATCGATAAGCTCCTCGATCGCCGGCATCAGCGTTTCCGGAACAAAACGTCCACCGAACGAGCCGAAGTAGCCACGCGGATCAGGTAACATATGGTAGACCTCCTTAAAAATATATCAACCGCCAAGACGCCAAGTTTTGTAGTTTTGTAGAAAGCCGTTTCCGGCAGCTATCCCAATTTTTCAGTTGCCCCGTTCAGTTTCCTCTGTGTCCTCTGTGACTCTGTGGTGATACCTTCAAGCTCTTCCCTTTGCTTGCGCGATAAACTGCAGTACCTTCGCTTTATCTTTTCTGCCGTCGGTTTCCACCCCGCTTGAAACATCGACCGCATAAGGCCGGACCGATCGCACCGCCGCCGCCACATTCTCCGGATTAAGCCCGCCGGCGAGGATAAAGGGCGCCGGAAACCTCTTTCCGGCAAGCACCTTCCAGTCGAAGGATTCACCGGTGCCCCCGGTCTTTCCGGGGATATAAGTGTCAAGCAGGATTGCGTTCACCGGGTAAGCGTCAAACGCTCGAAAATCCTCTCCGGATACCACGGATAAATCCGGTCCGGTTCCGTCCTGCACCGTTTCGCGCCGCACGCCGAAGGCTTTTATCACCCGCAGGCCGAGCCGCCGGCAGTAATCAGGCGGTTCCGCGCCGTGCAGTTGCACTGCGTCCAGATGGCAGAACGCCGCTACCTCCCGCACTGTTTTTACCTGCTCGTTTACGAAGACCCCTACCGTCGTTACGAAAGGCGGCAGTTTTGCAATGATTTCCCGCGCCGTCTCCGGGGTTATGCGGCGCCGACTCGGCGCGAAAACGAACCCGATGGCATCCGCCCCCGCGTCAGCAGCCGCTTTAGCCGTTTCAAGGTCCTGAAAACCGCAGATCTTCACCCTGGCGGTGTGCGCCGGGATTATTAAATTATCCATCCCCGCATCCCTCATGAGCGGCATCCCAATCTACCCTTCCATCAACCGGCCACCAGCCGCTATTCTCCGCCTGCTTCAACTAGTTCCTGAAGTTTGGCGCCGATGTCGGCGGCGGACATCAGCGCCTCGCCGATCAGTACGGCATCCACCCCGTTATCTTTCAGGGTGCGTATCGCGGCAGCAGAACTGATCCCGCTCTCGCTTACCGTCACTACTTCCGGCGGGACCATGCGCCTTAGGCGCAGGGTTGTTTCAATATCGGTCTGAAAAGTGCTTAAATCACGGTTGTTAATCCCGATAATCCTGGCCCCGGCTTCCACCGCCCGCTCGACTTCCGACTCGTCGTGAACCTCGACCAGACACTCGATCCCGATGTTCCGTGAAAAGCCCAGTAACTCCTTTAATTCCCGTAACGTTAAAATCCTTGTGATTAACAATATCGCGTCGGCGCCGAGCGCCTTTGCCTCCAGAACCTGGTACGGGTCCACAATAAAATCTTTGCGCAGTACGGGTAAACGCACTTCTGACCGCACCATTCCGAGAAAATCCAGGTCGCCCTGAAAAAACCGTTTGTCCGTAAGGACCGAAATCGCCGACGCTCCCGCCGCGGCGTAGGTGCGCGCCGTCTCAGCAGGATCGGCGTCGGGCCTGATGGGACCCTTTGATGGAGAGGCGCGCTTTATCTCGGCGATTACCGCCACCCTTCCCGATACCCGGAGGTTGACCCCGAAGCCGCGCGCCGGTGGGGCGGATGCGGCCATTTGTTCGAGCTGCGCAAGGGAACGCGCCCTTTTGCTTGCTTCGATCTCCATGCGCTTGTGTCCGATGATTTGGTCCAGCATCAGTTGATCCTCTTGGAGGCCGCCGCAAACGTCCGGTATCCGGCCTCATGTTTTGGATTTCGATTCCGAAACGATTCTTTTTAGCCGCTTCCTGCAGCTTCTTGTATTTTCGCGTTTGGAAAACCGTTTGGTTCTTCTAACTGCCGGCAGTATTGTTCTTGGTCCACGCGATATATTCTTCCATCTTTTCAAAGGCGGCGCCGGACTTAATCACGCCGCGGGCCATTCCCATACCTTCGGCGATGCTGCCGGCCCTGCCCGCCGCCACCAGGGCGAGTGCCGCGTTAAGCGCCACCGTGTCAGTCTTCGGGCCGGTGTCTCCCTGCAATACCTTACGGGTTATGACGGCGTTTTCGTCCACCGTGCCCCCGCGGAGGTCTTGGATTAAGCATCGCGGGACCCCGTAAACCGCCGGGTCGAATTCTCCGTGCTGAACGGAGCCGTTGCTTACCTCGGCGTATACGACCCTGCCGATGGGGGAAACTTCGTCCAGACCTCCCGCTCCGTGAACAACGAAGGCTCGCTCAACATCCAGGAGGGAAAGCACATCCGCCACCAGGCCTAAAAGTTCGGGCGTGTATACCCCGAGCACCTGTATACGGGCGCCGGCAGGATTACACAGCGGGCCGAGTATATTGAACACCGTGCGAAGGCCAAGTTCGCGTCTGGGGCCCGCGGCGTACTTCATCGCCGGGTGGCATACCGGCGCAAAGAAAAAACCGAACCCGATCTCGTCGAGGCAGCGTCCGGCAACGTCCGGATGCACATCTATTTTTGCCCCGAGCGCCTCAAGCACGTCCGCGCTTCCGGCGCTGCTCGAGACCGAGCGATTCCCGTGTTTGGCGACCGGAACACCGCAGGCGGCAACCACAAAGGCGGCGGTGGTGGAGATGTTGAAGGTATGTGTGCCGTCTCCGCCCGTGCCGCATGTGTCGACCAGTTGGGGGTGTCTGGAAACATAGCCCACCGCTTTCTCCCGCATTGCCCGGGCAAAGCCCGCTACCTCGTCCGCCGTTTCGCCCTTGACCCTTAATGCTATGAGAAAACCGCCGATTTGCGCCGGTGTAACCTCGCCGCTCATTATCATTCCCATCGCCGCCTGCGCCTGTTCGGAGGGCAGGTCCTCTTTCGCCACCACCCTCGCCAGCGTTTCTTTAAACAATCCTATCCCTCCCCCAAAGACAAAAAATTTCTTAACAGGTCCTTACCGTATTCCGTAAGGATGGATTCAGGATGAAACTGCACTCCTTCAACCAAGTGTTGCCGGTGACGGACGCCCATTATCTCCCCCTCTTCCGTCCTGGCGCTGACCTCCAATGATTCCGGAAGGTCTTCAGGCGATACGATTAACGAGTGATATCGGGTGGCGGTAAAGGGTGACGGTATTCCTCTGAAAACCGAACGTCCGTCGTGGTGAACCGGCGACGTCTTCCCGTGCATCAGACGTTCCGCCCGGACGACACGGCCGCCGAAAGCCTGACCGATCGCCTGGTGTCCCAGGCAAACTCCCAAGATAGGAATACGGCCGGTAAACCTACCGATGACATCGAGGCAGATCCCCGCTTCATTCGGTGTGCACGGCCCGGGCGAAAGCACTATATGTGAAGGGTTTAAAGACTCAATTTCCCCGGTTGTAACGGCGTCGTTGCGGAACACCTCAACCTCGGCGCCGATTTCGGCCAGGTACTGGACCAGGTTGTAAGTGAAAGAATCGTAATTGTCGACCATTAAAACCAGCGGAATCACCTCCCTATCTCGTAGTGCTGCTTTCAGTGGGCGCGGCGATAAGCAACGCATTGCTGCGTCAGCCCGGCGGAGCCGAATCCTCACGTACGCACCCAGTACGCTCCGGTTCGTCTCCGCCGGTCTTCCTTGCACTGCATTACTTCTCACCGCGTTCCGCTTTTGTTACGTTACTGCTTCTAAGTAACCAGCTTAAGGGTCTTCATTTTCATCCTCCGATTGTACCACCGTAAGATGCAAAGGTGGGTGGACCTTTGGGGTCTCACTCGGTGGGCACAGCCCACCCCACAACTCTGAGGACTGAGGACTGTCGACTGAGGACTCGACCCGTGACTCGTGACTTTTACGTTCCCCCCTGCAGCGTCATCAGAAGCGCTCGCGCCTTATTGATTGTTTCGGCGTATTCCCGCTCCCTGTCGGAATCTGCGACGATTCCCGCTCCGGCCTGCACGTAAGCCTTTCCCTCGCGAAAGACTATGGTGCGTATAGTGATGCAGGTGTCGAGGTTGCCGGTGAAGCTGAAATAACCGACCGCCCCTGCGTAAATACCCCGCCGGTTGGGTTCCAACTCTTCTATAATCTCCATCGCCCTGACCTTGGGCGCCCCGGAAACGGTACCCGCCGGGAAGGAAGCCGTGAGTGCGCTGAGGGCGGTGCATTGGGGCGAAAGCTGCCCCTGAACCTCGGAAACGATGTGAATAACATGCGAATATTTCTCGACGTTCATAAATTCCGTCAGCCGTACGGTTCCGGGCAATGATACCCGGCCGAGATCGTTCCTGCCGAGGTCCACCAGCATGATGTGTTCCGCCCGTTCTTTGGGATCGGCAAGGAGTTCCTCCGACAGAAGGCGGTCTTCCCCGGCGTCTTTGCCGCGCGGACGCGTTCCGGCGATCGGCCTTGTCCTAATGATCCCGTCTTCCACCCGGATCAACATCTCCGGGGAAGAGCCTACGACGACTGAATTCCCGAAATCCAAATAGTAAAGATACGGGGACGGGTTTATTGTCCGCAGACGCCGGTAAACCTCAAAGGCGTCACCGGAAAAAGTTTGGGAAAAACGCTGTGAAAGAACGACTTGAAGGATGTCTCCCGCTCTGATGTATTCCTTAGCACGATCAACCGCGTCCAGGAAAGCCTCTTTTTCCATGTTGGCCGCCACCGGAGAATTCGTGTTTGGAGGCGGAATCTCCCAGTTCATGGAGACCGGTTCTTTCAGCCCGGCGATGATGTTCTTGATGCGCGCTTTCGCCTCTTCGTAGGAAAGCGCCGGATCGCTGCCAGGCCGGGTATTTACGACAACCGCCAGACGCCGGCGGACATGATCGAAAATCAAAATGATTTTCGTAAATATCAGGTGACAGTCGTCTACGCCGGTATCGTCGACGGTCGCCTGAGGGAGTCGTTCGATGTGACGAACCAGGTCATACCCGAAGTAACCCACGCCGCCGCCGTAGAACCGCGGCAATCCTTCCAGCCGCGGACCCCGAAGTTTCGCGAAAATTCCCGGAAGCACCTCAAGAGGTGAGCTTTTTGTCAAGACCTCTGTCTTCCCGTCCATGGTTATCGAAACGTTGTCACCTTGCGACCGGAAGTCAAGAAACGGGTCAAAGCCGATGAAGCTATATCGTCCGAGAAACTCTCCGCCGGAAACGCTTTCAAGCAAGAACGACGGGCACTGACCCAACTTCTTAAAAGCCGCGATTGGTGTTTCCAGGTCGGCTACCACCTCTTCGTAAACAGGGACCACATCGAACTCGGCGCTCAGATTTAGGTATTCTTTTAGGGTTGGTTGAACCAATCTCCTTGTTCTCTCCTCTCAAAAAACAGTTACCGTTCGGCGTATTCAGCCTGGCGCGGCGATGAGCCGCATGCTGTTTGCGCAAAAACCTTTATTTGCCGTCCCTGCAAAGGCCTTTCCTTTTTGCATGGACCGCACCCTGAATCTCCCCCCTGAAAAAAATATAAGCCGGCACTCAAAATGAGTACTGGCCCTGTCAGGCTTCTCATCTTCGCCAGTCTCATCTGCACTCTTCCTAACTCTTCTCAACTCGACTCATTATTCAATTAATAAAATCTTATGCAGTTTCAGCCTTTCTGTCAACCCTTGTTTTGTGTCAAATGGTAAAAAGAGATTTTGGTTTCGATGGAGTGCGGAAATTTCAACAACGATTTTAAAAGGTATTTATAATCAGCGGTGAATTCATTAAAGGCGACATATTATTTATAACCGAAAGATTAACTGAAGAAAGGCCTGAGAAAAAAGCTTTGATTATCAGGGCGGCGGTTTCCTTGGTAGCTTTCTTAGTGATGGCGGTTGTTTTTCGGCCGGACCTTACCTGTCCGGCTTCTACGCGACCGGGATCCGATTACCGGAAAGCTCCGAACACATCCTCCGATAATATAAGGATGGAGCGCCCTCTTCTTCCCTATCGTGACATGGTCATCGTTTTAATGTTTCACAACATCAGTTCGACTTATCAAGGTCGGGGAACGATTTCACCCGAGCTTTTTGCCGCCGACATAGACGCATTGCTGGCAGGAGGCTACCATATCATTCCGGTCAGCCGCCTGGTTGACTTTCTTCAGGGAAAAACGGAAGTGCCTCTTAACGCGGTGGCGATCACTTTTGATGACGGCAGCGCCGGTGTTTACCGTTACGGTTTCCCTATTCTGCACAAGAACCGCCTGCCTGCCGCCGTTTTCTTGACAACCGATTACGTAGGGAAAAAACCGGGTTTTCTCACCTGGCCGCAGGTTCGGAAAATGGCGGGTTCCGGGCTTATTACTTTCGGCGGTCACACACACGCCTCTCATTTCGTTGCGCCCACAAGTCCGAAGACTACCGCTCCGGCCACGGTGGGACGGATTTTCGATCCTACAACCGGGCACAAAGAGGTCGAGGCGGAGTACCGGATGCGGCTTTTTACCGACAACCTTCATGCGCAACAGATATTCAGGCGCGAGTTAGGCGGCGATACGCCCTATTTCGCATACCCTTACGGGGCTTACAGCCCGGAGCTTGAAAGGATACTCCGCGCGGTAGGGTATGAATACTGCTTCACTACCTTAACGGGGGCCAACCGTGCCGGACATGATTTCCGCCATATATACCGTATCAATGCCGGTACTCCCTGGACCTCACCCGAACGTCTGATAGAGAACATTCAGCGCGCGGCCTGGTTGTGTAAGTCACCGCGCGGCGTGCCCGCGGGGTGGATGCCTCAATGGGCACAGGATCCCGCCTTTAAAAATCAGATGCTTGACCGTACCTTCTCCTCCGAAAATGCGTTCTTCTTCCGTGGAACCCGGCGATGACGACATTTAACGTTTTTATGAAATTGCCGCTTTCCAAGTTGAATTGAGTGCTGGGTTCCTTGTACCGCTTGCTCCTCGCCGCGTTCCGTTTATGTTACTCTCTGCATCTAAGTAACCGGCTTAGAGGTTGCCCCGTTCCACTCTTCGTTGTGCCGCGGCGCGGCATGAGGCACTCCCGCAAATGATCACCGGTTGTTTGTACGTTGGTTTTAGAGTTGTTCCCCGCGCGACAGCGCTTCTTCCGCACGCCGGATCATTACCCGGACCATACTCCCGCCGATGTTTCCTCCCACCCTGCCGCAATCCCGGGAAGTGATATTACCCCAGTAACCGCTGTCTATCTGCTGCGACAAGCCGAGTTCGCTCGCCACCTCGTATTTAAAACGGTCTAAAACGGAACCCGGCAACAGTTTCGGATATGGATAGAATTTAGCCATTATTACGCCTCCCTCTCTTAGGCTTAGATTGATGGACCTCTGGGGACCGTTCAAGGTTCAAGGTTCGACGTTCAACGTGCCGGTCGATACTGCATGAAATTTAGGTCCGTTCAAGGTTCTGAGTTAAAAAAGCAAAGAGAAAAATGCAACCGCTATGTTTATTTTCCGTCTGTTTTCATCTTTTAATAGCGGTGAATATTTTACAAAAAATAATTGTAAAACGCTGGCGGTCCTGTCTACTGAAACCACCAATTACAATTAAAGCGCAAAAATAGACGATTGCCATGAGAAAAATGCTTAGTAACAGGTTGAAAGCCGGTTGAAAGGCGTGAGCCGTGAAGTAATTATGGCATGAATTCAGTACAACCGCACCCGCCAGGGATGCTGTCAGCGGTTTCAGCAGGACTTCCTTAATCGAGACCGTGCAGCCGGTTAATTGAATCAGGTTGTAAAGGTTAAAAATTGACATTATACAAAAAGCGCAAACCACGGAAGCGGCGGCGCCCTTGATCCCGAGGACGGGAATACCGGTAAGGAAGTAAATGCCTGCGGCTTTAAAAACCGAGGCCGTGACCAGATTGCGGAAAGGAACCATCGGCCGGCCGAGACCTTGAAGGATACCGGTTGTTGTCTGCTGCAAATACAGAAAAGGGGCGCCGAGGGCGAGCACCCGGAGGGCGGCGCCGGCATTCGGGTAACCGAAAATGATTCGGCACAGATCCTCCGGTAAAAGGAAAAGAACTACCGCGCTCGGTAGCCCGGTGAGGAAAGTCAGACGAAGGGCGTTGTTAATTCTCGATCCAAGCAAATCGCTGTTTCGGGCGGCCAGGGCTTCCGCAATGGCCGGTACCAGGACCGTGGAAAGGGACACCGTAATCAGACCGGGCGTGTATAACATCGTTTCCGCTATCCCTGCAAACTGGCCGTAGATACCGGTCGCCTCCTGCATTGAATAGCCGCTGCCAATCAACCTGTGCGGTATGAGAATCGCCTCGAGGGACAGAAAGCCTGTTGAAACAAATCGCATCAGGGTGATCGGCAGCGCCAGCCCAAAGATTTCTCGCGTGAGAAAACCGGCTTCCCCAATACTTAACCTCGGCGTTCTGGGTAAAAGACGGCGATGCCTGAGGAAAAACCCGAGCATCAGGACAAAACCGAAAAATTCGCCGCATATCGCCCCTAAAGACGCGCCGCAAGCCGCGGCCAACACACCTTTGTGGATTAAGAACGAAGCCAGGAGAAGGCCTATCAGGACACGGGTCAGCTGCTCGGCGCCCTGTGAGACCGCGGTCGGAGTCATGTTCTGAAGCCCCTGGAAGAAGCCGCGGAAGACGGAACAAACCGAAACGATAAGAACCCCGGGCAGAAGACAAAGGAAGGGCAGGAGAGTTGCCGGGTTGGAAAGGACCTGCCCTGTAATAAACCGCGCCGAAGTGAATCCTATTAGAGTTACAGTAAAACTGGAAATGATAGTATATAACAGCGAAAGACGCAATATTTGATAGGCACGGGCGGTGTCGTGCCGGGTTACGGCGTCGGATACGAGTTTGGCGATGGCCACCGGAATACCCATGGAAGCAAGAACAAGAGCCAGGACGTAAATAGGATAAACCATGGTAAAGAGGCCGATGCCTTCCGCTCTTATCAGCCGGATGAGGAATATCTGGTATATAAAGCCCAAAAACCGATTAACCACACTTGCTGTTACAAGCACAAGGGTGCCGGTCAACATTGATTGACTATAGCGCATTTCCGCCTCCTTGGCAGACTACAGAAAAGAACGAAAGACGAGATGTCGGAGGGATTATGCAGTCGGTCACGGCATTTCAAGAACAGACCGGTCTCGTCCGCTAATATATATATGTTCGTCCCCGTCTTGTCAGGAGGGCGATAAATGCAACACACCCATCGCATTTTACAACAGGCGCAGTTTTGTTGAGCGACCTCTAAAAATAAAAAAGGATTTCTTGCTCAACCGTAGAAAAATTTCAGGTCAGGCCTGCGGCGGCCAAGTATAGAAAATAATGTAAGGGAAAGGATATCATAGGAGGGACAAACGGTTGAAAAATTACAGTGCGAAAGACATCAGAAACATTGCAGTGGTGGGTCATGGCGGAACGGGAAAGACATCGCTTTCAGAGGCGATACTCTTTAATACCGGAATAATTTCGCGTCTCGGGCGGGTGGAAGACGGTACGACCACCGCGGATTATCACCCGGAGGAAATCAAGCGGGGAATCACCGTACACGTTTCCATCGTGCCGTGCGAATACGAGGGAATTAAACTTAACTTGCTGGATACGCCCGGATATTCAGACTTTATCGGTGACGTCAAGGGTACCCTGCGCGTGGTGGAGGGCGCACTTTTTACGGTATGCGCCGTCGGGGGCGTAGAGGTTCAGACCGAGGTAATCTGGGACCATGCGGGCGAAATGCCGCGTGTGGTTTTTATAAATAAGCTCGACCGGGAAAACGCCAACTTCGATCGTGTGGCGGACGGACTGCGTGAGAAATTTCCAGCCAATTTCGTGCGGTTTTCGATTCCTATCGGGACAGCTGAGAATTTCCGTGGGGTCGTAGACATACTTAACGAAAAAGCATATATGCATGACGGAAAGGAAGAGAAAGAAGGCCCCGTGCCGGCGGAATTGGCGGAGACGGTCAAGGCGTATCGGGATAAGCTTATTGAGGCGGCTGCGGAAGCGGATGACGAATACCTGATGAAGTATCTCGACGGGCTTGAGTTGACTCCGGAGGAAATTAAGACCGGGCTATTGAAGGGGTTGAGCGCAGCCAAGTTTGTTCCGGTGCTTTGCGGTTCGGCTACAAAGAACTGCGGAATAAAAACCCTTATGAACTTTCTTGAGAGTTTCTTTCCCGCACCGGAAGCCGAAGACGGTCCGCTTACGTCACTCGTTTTCAAAACCCTCGCCGACCCTTATGTAGGGCGGCTGAATTTCGTGCGTGTTTTCAGCGGTGTTTTGAAAAGTGATTCAGTTGTTCATAACAGCGTAAAGAAAAAGAACGAGAAGATCGGGCAGATATTCTTCGCGCGCGGGAAGACCCAACAGGCTACCGATAACGTACCCGCCGGGGATATAGGCACGCTGGTCAAGCTTACGGATACCGCAACCGGCGATACCCTTTGCGAAAAGGATAAGCCTGTTGTGCTTGCGGGTATAGACCTTCCGGAGCCGACTTTGAGCATCGCGGTTGAACCGAAGACCCAGGGGGACGAGGACAAGCTGGCTACCGCCCTTGCCCGCTTGGTAGAAGAGGAACCGACCGTCCGGGTAAACAGAAACATCGAAACCAAACAGACGGTTATCACGGGTATAGGAGAAACCCAGTTAGACATGATAATCGAACGTTTTAAGAGGAAGTTCGGGGTGGACGTTGTCCAGAAGCCGCTGCGAATTCCGCTGCGTGAGACCGTGAGGGCCGAGACCAAGGTGGAAGGCAAATACAAGAAGCAAACAGGCGGGCGCGGTCAGTACGGGCACGTTTGGCTTCGCATCGGGCCCCTGCCGGGTGAAGAGTTGCGTTTCGATGAAGAGGTGTTTGGCGGAGCTGTGCCGAACCAGTACTTCCCGGCGGTTGAAAAAGGCGTGCGGGAGGCGATGAACGACGGGGTATTGGCGGGTTATCCGGTGACCAACATCGCCGTTACCCTTTATGACGGATCTTACCACCCGGTGGACTCTTCGGAAATGGCGTTTAAAATCGCTGCGTCAATGGCCTTTAAAAAAGGCGTGCAGCAGGCCAAGCCGGTATTACTGGAACCGGTGATGGAGGTTGAGGTGCTTGTTCCCGACAACTTCATGGGTGACGTTATCGGCGACCTGAACACGAAACGGGGCCGGATTCTAGGGATGGAGCCCACGGGTAAGCAGAGCAGGATCAAGGCCGTTGTACCCCTTACGGAAATGACCAGGTACGCGATTGACCTCAAATCCATGACTCAGGGGCGAGGCGCTTTCAAAATGCAATTTTCTTCTTACGAAGAAGTTCCGGGCCGGATTGCGGATGAAATCGTCAAAAAGGCTCAGGAAGAAAAGCAGGCTGAGAGATGAGATATAGAATATAGAATATAGAATGTTAGGCTCCTGTCGCAGATGGCGTCGGGGGCTTTTGCTTTTAGACGCAAACATGGAGAAGCAGGGTGATTAACCCTGCTTCTCCTCCTGAGGCATGTTTTCTTCGGCGTAGCGTACCATTCGGCGCACCATGTTGCCGCCGACCTTACCGCACTCGCGACTGGTCATATCACCCCAGCCGACATCAGCGATTTTGCCTGTGAGCCCCAGGTCTTCCGCCACCTCGTACTTGAACCTGTCGAGAGCGTTTCCGGCTTCCGGAACCAGACTCTTCCGTTTCCGGTCCGCCATTTAATCCCTCCCGTTGGTCTTTAGTATGGTGGTCATTAATATTTTTAATCAGTAATTATAAATCATACGGAAAATAACAAAAGAATTAACCGCTGAAGGTCGGCCGTGTCAGCAAGGGGCCGAATCCATACGCCTTCAGGGAATGTGAAGCGGAAGGTTGTCGCAGTAAATAAAAAGCCCGGAGAGGTTTTATCTCCGGGCCTATGTCATAGCCTTTCAACTGGCGGGGGAGGCAGGACTTGAACCCACAACCTTCGGTTTTGGAGACCGCTGCTCTACCAATTGAGCCACTCCCCCGCGAGCAAAATTATAATATATCTTTCGCCTCAAGTCAACGAACTGCAGCGGCGTTGAACTTCAGTCTCGCGTCTCATACTTAAAACGATACGGTCAGTTAATCATCCTATTCGCAACAGGTTCTCTCTTAAGAGCTTAATAGAAGTGTGCAAGGCTTCTTTTTCGGAATCGGTAAGGTGGATTTCAAGCACCTTCTCCACCCCTTTGCCCCCAATGATTGCGGGAACGCCGGCGTAAACGTCCCGTTCACCGTACTGGCCTTCCAGATAAGCCGCCACCGGAAGAATGCGCCTTTTATCACGCAGGATGGCCTCCACCATCTCGGTTACGGCGGCGCCGGGAGCATAATATGCGCTTCCCGATTTTAGAAGTTCCACGATCTCACCACCGCCGTATCTGGTGCGTCTGGCTATCTCTTCGAGCCGGTCCGGGGATATCAACTGTTCGACGGGGATCCCGCCGGCGCACGCATAACGCAGCAGCGGAAGCATTTCGTCTCCGTGCCCTCCCAGAACCAGAGCCGTAACGTCCTTGAAAGAGATTCCGAGTTCCATGGCGATGAAGGCGCGAAGCCGCGTGCTGTCAAGGACCCCGGACATGCCCATTACCCTATGCGGTTTAAAGCCGCTGGCTTTATACGCCATGTAAGTCATTATATCAAGGGGGTTGGTGACGATTATCAGGATAGTGCCCGGGGAGTAACGCGTTACCTTCGTCACCACATCCCGAATGATTCCGGCATTTGTAAGCACTAGGTCTTCCCTGCTCATTCCCGGACGCCTCGCGATTCCTGCCGTTACTACAACCACATCCGAGTCAGCTGTGTCCTCCCAGTCGCAGGTGCCGCGAATGCGGCAGTCAAAACCGGCTACCGGCGCCGCTTCGGATAAATCCAAAGCCTTGCCCTGGGGCATTCCGTTTACCACATCCATAAGCACAATATCGGCGAGTTCCTTGATTGCCAGCCAGTGGGCCGTTGTAGCCCCCACATTTCCGCTGCCGACAATCGTAATCTTACTGCGGCGCATTATTTCCTCCTCTGAAAATAGTACTTCTTTCGTTGGGCGCGGCGATGAGCTTCGCGGTTGTGCGGCCGTAAGCGGCACGGGAGATTTCCTGTTTATGAGTATGTCGCTTCCTGCGCCGCTTCTGCTTCTTCCGCTTCCTCGCGGGCCCTGCGGCGGGCGAGCGCGCGCTCGGTCAACCGTACAATTAATACACTGGCCTCGTACAAAGCATACATCGGGCCGGTCATTAAAAGGCAGGTGATCGCATCGGGAGTAGGCGTGAGTGCGGCTGCCAGTACAACGATGACGAGTATTGCGTATTTGCGGTTTTTGGCCAAAAAAGAACTTTTGAGGATGCCGAGTCTCGCCAATACAAAACTGGCCAGAGGCAGTTCAAAAATAAAACCGAACGGAAGAAGGAACCAGATCGTGAAAGAGATGTACTTGCCGAGGGTTAGCATGGGGACGATATCAGGCCCGGCGAAGGTCAAAAGGAAAGCGACTCCGTGCTTATAGACGCCGAAAAAACCGAATACTACGCCCCCGACAAAAAGGACAAATGATCCGAGTATAAAGACGAATAAATAACGACGGGTCGGTTTTTCGAGAGCGGGTGCGATAAAACTCCACAACTGCCAGAAAATCACGGGCAAGGACGCTAGAAAGCCCATCGCGACGGAAAGCTTAATCTTGGTTATGAAGGCCTCGGTTACAAAGGTGACCACCGGTTTAAAACCAGCTTTGGTCAGAGGGCTGAGTAGGACCTTCATAAGTTCGTCGCTATAAACATAGGAGGCGATCGAAAGTATTAAGATAGCGATGACGGATATAATCAAAACCCGACGGAGTTCTTCCAGATGTCCGGAAATGCTCATTTCCTTAAGACCGTTGCTCATGTGAAACAACCTCATATTTTTACCATAGAGACACGGGGCTTCACAGAGAATATAAATATATAAATAAAAGAGAAGTTAAGAATCCTATATTTACATTTCTCCCTCTTCTTGTTCTCTGTGTTCTCTGTGCCTCCGTGGTGATCTGTGAGTCAATTCTTTTCTTGCCGCTTTTCGTCTCAATCTTTAATCTTTTATACTATCCTTAATTTCTCGGACCTCTTCTTTGACATCCTTTACGTCCTGCATGATGTTATCGCTTATATCCCTGGTGGAACGCCGGAACTCCCTGATTGTTTTGCCGAGGGCTCTCCCCACTTCAGGAAGCTTGTTCGGACCAAAAATTATCAGGGCTAGCGCCAAAATCAGTATTAATTCCGTACCGCCGATACCTGGGAACATAAGGTCACCTCCATTGGCTGTCACAAGCGCCTTTTCGTAGAATTTCGGCAGTAAAAGCAAAACTCCTTCACCGGGAAGGTATTTGGTGATGGCACCTTTTCGACGGTTTGGGTTTATAAGGATTAGATTTAAACGATAATATTCCTGGAATTACAATTGGTACCCCGTAGATAATCTTCCGTAAAAAGTCCTGCCTTTTCCCGGCAGGACTTTTTAATACTTCATTTATCAGAAATGCACTCAAGCGTCTCTTACTCAGAGACAATATATTGTAAGTATATTCTCCGGCCCAATAATCATAATCCGTATAGTGTAAGTTAAGGGTCGAAGGACCGCACTACCCTGACAACCTCGATCGGGTTATTAGGGTCATGAACCGGCGTATTTATCAACGCTTCTTCGATGGGGCCGCGCAGGCCCTTGTCGTCACGAGGACACGCATTCCAGGTTGATGGAGATGTAATCTGATAATTGTTTATCTTGTAATCCTTAATCGCCATGAAGTGCGCAAGACAACCACGCGGCGCTTCCCAGAGCGCCATCCCTTCTCCCTGCGCCGGGACCGAGCAGGGTTTGTACGTCGGCTCGCCGGGTTTAAGCTGGTCGAGCCATTGGGACATAGCGTGAGCAATCATCTTGCATTCAACCGCTCTGGCGATATGCCGGCCCATAACTGAGAACGCCTTTTCTCCCAGGGAGGTAACATCTGAAACCTTGTTGACCCACATCCGGGCAAGCGGGCCTCCTTCGTGAGGCAGGCCGTTATACCTCGGCGCCTTGATCCACGAATACGCTCCAAGCTTTTCGGGTTGCGGTTCGGTCCTACCAAGCCTTGGATTCAAGCCGCTGGTTTCGTCCTTAAACCAGGAATACTTAACATCTTCAGTTATCTTCTCGGCATCCACCGACGCAAGCTTATTATTGGTATAAGAGCCGCGCTTAATCAAAAGGTTTTTCCCTGTAGGATCTTTTCGATCATTGAGCGGGAAAATACCGAAAGCCAGCAGGTTTCCGCAGCCACGTCCGATATTAAAGTAATCCTTATATGCTTCGGCGACCGCATAAACATCCGGCACATAAACGTTATCTACGAAGCTGGTTAATTCGTTCAGGATGATACGAAACTGATCAATCTTCTCCTGGGTGACTTTTTCCGTGACACCGCCCGGAATGATAACCGTAATATGCGGCATTTTACCGCCCCAAATGGCCGTCATTTCCTGAGCCCGCCGCCGTGCGGTAAAGGCTTGATTATAATTGTCCAGCAACCGGTTATTTCTGGAACCGGACAATCTGAAATCGCCTTTATAGCGCGGAATAAACGGCGCTGTTTCGGGACCGGTGACGTAGTCAAGCAATGCCATATGATAAAAGTGCATAACGTGAGCCATTATACTATTTGAACCGTGAATCAGGTTCCTGACGATCCGGCCGTTCGGCGGCACTTCCGCGTTCATGGCGTCATCAAGACATCGTGCGGCGGCTATGGCATGGGAAGTGGGACTGACACCGCAAATACGCTGTGTTATATGCTGAGCATCCCGCGGGTCGCGGCCTTTTAAAATTAATTCAAAACCACGAAAAAGGGTACCTGAAGAACGGGCTTCGCTGACTCCTTGATGGTCAATATTTACTTCAATCTTGAGGTGACCTTCGACCCGGGTTAGAGGGTCAATTATTATGGTGGAGACTTCTGACACTTCTGGCACTTCTGACACTTCTGATTTCCCCCCTTATACCGTTAATCTACTTGTTCGTGGATGCGGTACCGGCCATAAAGCGGCCCGCAATCATCGGGGAAACCGGGTTCCGAGCAGGCCTGGCAGGGTGTTCCGGCCGGGATGCACCAGTTGGTTTGGTTATTCCACTGCCTTATGTTACACCTGGCGCGCGCCACCATTCCCTTGCACCCAACGAAAGCCAGACACCCATGATCCCCTGGGTTCTGCGCAAATATGCCCTGGGAAAAATATGTGCACCGTGGACATCCCACGTGTATGATCTCCGGAAAGAACATTTTTGGCCTGTTGTATTCGTCAAGATCCGGAATTTCTCCGTAATTCAATACATGTACCAGTGTTCCGAGAAGATCGTCGGGGTGAACAGGGCAACAACCGATGTTTATAACCGGAGTCTTTTTTAATACTTCCCACACCCCCACCGTTCCGGTCGGGTTAGGATCAGCGCCCGGAATGCCGCCAAAAGCGGCACACGAGCCGGCGGCGATAACCGTAGCGGCGTTACTGCCCAATAGCTTCACCGCTTCAAGGAAAGTCACTTCTTTTCCTTTTTTTTGTCCAATCTTGCAATATGCCCCACCTTCGGCTGCAGGCACGCCGCCCTCGATTACCAGGACGTAATCCCCTTTATGCTCCGAAGCGATTTCTTCCAGATAATCGAATGCTTGATGTCCCGCGCTGGCCATGATCGTAGGATGATATTTCAGACTGATGACGTCGAGAAGCAGCTTTTCTATACTTGGATTTACGGAGTTCATGAGCGACATCGAACACCCGTTGCAACCTGCGCCTCGAAGCCAGATAACGGGCGGCTTACCTTCCGCTGCACGGGCTAAAGTGTCGAGAACCATCGGTTCCAAAGTGGTTAAAAGACCTGCCCCGGCTACCGCGCCGGAACTTATGCGAATAAAATCGCGACGCGAGATGCGCCTCACCAATCATCCCTCCCCGCTAAAGAATACTTGTGAGCTGACTAGATTTATAATAACTTTTCCTTGGCTCATTTTGGGACAAGATTTATCGCCGGCTTCCACCTCACTCCCTGTTAATATTTCCGGCTGCAGTTCAGATAAAAATATAATGCCAGGTGCATAAAAGAAAAAAACCGGAGTACGGATTCTTAACTCTTAATCACTTCCGTCGTATTTTGCGATTCCGGCAATACTTCGGGTTCATCTTTTTCTCTGGTGGAACTACGGAACTCTCTTAAAGTCTTGCCCAGTGAACGACCAACTTCCGGTAACCTTTTAGGACCGAAAATCACCAGCACAAGACCAAGGATTATAAGCAGTTCGGTCGGCCCAATGCGTGGGAACACAATTTTTCCTCCTTTATGCCAAGATTGAACGCGGACAAAGAACTATATCTGTAAAGCTTCTTTAACAGGAGAATTCACGGCCAGCCAATCTTCTATATCTTTGTCAACCTGCATTACCAGATTGGAAAGACCGGCGGCCACAGCGGGACTCAGTTCCGTTCCCCAGTTAATCACAGCGGGCTGCATACCGTAAACAACAGTAGGGGGCAAAACCCCCATGGCTTTCCCCAAGTGAAGGACCTCCAATACCCCGATATCGTGCAGCGAGTTGCTTATATTGGGTATAAATTCATCCAACTCTTCCGGCTCGAACTTATAAATCGTTCCGGCCGCACCGTCACCGTTGACAGCGTCTATCATTATCAGTTGTGTTACGTCCTCAATAAGATACAGGAGATCCATACCGGCAGTACCGCCGTCAATTAACTCTACTTCCGGCGGATACGTGCGTTTCATCAGTTCCTTCACCGCATGAACCCCAACGCCTTCATCCTGCAAGAGAATATTGCCTACGCCGAGTATTAAGAGACGCGGTGTGACGGTTCCCATACAAACCCCCTCTATCTTCATTACTCAGTCTAAGTTCGGTATATACTCGCAAATTCCTCCTGTTTATGCGAAAATAATTATGTTAAAAACCCAACTTGCCACCGGTTATACTCCGCTTCGAATTCACGAGCCGAAGCTTATACCCATTTGCATTGCCGTCCTTAAAAGATCGTTGCCAAGCGGTACGCGGCGCATTGCGCCCACCGCCTCTGCGAGAGGCACAGACCCTATGTCGGGCGTCCTAAGACAAACCATTTCGCCGAAACGTCCATCCGCAAGAAAGTTAACGGCTGCGGCGCCAAACCGGGTGGCAAGGATACGGTCAAAGGGTGTCGGCGTACCGCCCCGCTGTAAATGACCCAGAACGGTTACTCTTGTTTCAATGCCGGTGTTCTTTTCGATTTGCTCGGCTACCAGATTCCCTACTCCGCCAAGGCGGTAAGGCTCGAAACTTCCCTCGATAACTTTCTTGACGACAACCTCGCCGCCGAGGGGTTTTGCTCCTTCAGCCACCACGATGATACTGAACTTCTTTCCGGCTTTTTGACGCTCGAGCACCTTTTCAAAAACCTCATTGGATTCGAATGGGATTTCCGGTATAAGAATAACGTCGGCGCCGCCGGCGACTCCGGCATGGAGGGCGATCCAACCCGCGTAACGGCCCATTACCTCTAAAACCATCACCCGGTTATGGGATTCCGCCGTTGTATGAAGTTTATCGAGAGCTTCGGTGGCGGTCGTAAGAGCCGTATCGAAGCCGAAAGTCTGATCGGTTGCCGCTATGTCGTTATCGATGGTTTTGGGAACTCCGATGACGGGAAAGCTGTATCGTTCCCATAATTCTTTGCCGATTTTCAGGCTTCCGTCGCCGCCGATAATCACCATCCCGTCGACCCCGTGAGACGCGATGTTGGACATTACACGGTCGGACACGTCCTTGTATACGATTTCGCCGTTTTCATGGAACGGGTAATGGAAGGGATTGTCCCGGTTGGTGGTTCCGAGGATTGTCCCTCCCCGGGGCAGGATACCCACTACATCCTTCTCTGTCAGCCGGTGGGCTCTGTTCTCGATCAGACCCCCGAAACCGTCCTCAAACCCCACGACACTAAAACCGTATTCTTTGACAGCGACTTTAACCGCCGCTCTAATGACGGCGTTTAACCCTGGAGCGTCCCCGCCGCCTGTCAGAACGCCGATACGTTTGATTTGGGTCTTTGCCCGCGGCATCCCATTCCCCCCTCTTGTTCAAAAATAGCGTTCTTTCGTAGGGCGCCGCGATAAGCTTCGTATAGCTGCGTCAGCTTGGCAAGGCCGGGTCCTCACCCAGCACTCAGTTGCGCTTTTAAAAAAAGTCGCTTCCGTTAAACCGCTATTCATGTACTTTTCGCAACTGCGTTTTTGATACCAGTCTGAGTGCTGGGCTCCAGCCCGTCCTGGCAAATCTTCCTTGCTCTGCTCGCTTCTCACGGCGTTTCGTATGTGTTACACTTTTGCAGCTAAGCAACAAGCTTACGGGCCTATATTTTCAGATTTCGTGGTGCCGCCACGTGCATGAACGGACTTCACTCGGGAAGTGCTACTTACTTCTCCCCGCGCTCCGTATTACGCTACATTCATGAACTGCCATTCCCCATTTTTATTCTTTAGCTGGAGCGGCCTTCGGCTCGATGGCGAACTCTTCCAGTTCCTGTAATGACTTTTTCAAGCTGTCAAGGTTTGATCCGTAACCGGTCCAGTCACCTTTTTTCAGCGATTCCTCCGCCTTTTCAAAGAATTGATTCGCCTCGTGAATCCGTTGGGCTATGGTCCTTTTTTCACCCTGCCGGTCGGACGGCGATTGAGCCGGTTCCTGTACCTGTCCGGAAAAGACCTTACTGAGTGCGGCTTCAAGTGTCGGCTCCATAACGATACGGTCACCGTGGACCACTATTACCCGCCGCAGTTCCGGCATCTTTGATTGCTCCGCCTGAAGATAGATCGGTTCAACGTAAAGAAGCGCATTTTTCACCGGAATGGTCAGCAGATTGCCGCGTATCACGCTCGAACCTCGCTGATCCCAAAGTGTCAACTGCTGTGATATCTGGGCGTCCTGGTTGATCCGGGCCTCGACCTGCATCGGACCGTAGACGAGTTCCTGCTTGGGAAATTCATAGACCAGCAGGCGGCCGTAATTCTCTCCGTCACACCGCGCCGCGAGCCAGGCGATCATATTCTTTTTATTCTGCGGGCTGAACGGCATGATTAACATGAACTCTGGACGGTCTTCGCCGGGGAGCCGCGAGATAATATAGTAGGGGTCTACCTCTACCTCTTGATTCTCAAGGATTTCCGAAGGTTTTACCCATTTATCCTCCTTGTTGTAAAACACCTGGGGATCCTGCATGTGAAAAACGGCGTACATTTCGGCCTGTATCGAAAACAGATCCTCGGGATACCTGAGGTGCTGCGAGATTCCTTCCGGCAGATCCTTGAGCGGTTTAAACATACCGGGGAAAATGTTTGCCAGACTCCTGGCAATCGGGTCATTCGGGTCGTTCAAATAGAAATTGACGTTGCCGTTGTAAGCGTCGACAACCACCTTGACGGCGTTACGAATGTAATTGAAGCTCCCGTCGGCATACGGCTCGGCATAAGGGAACCAACGGGAGGTGGTATAGGCGTCCCAGACGAAATACATCCGGCCGTCAGAGACCACAAGATAGGGGTCGCGGTCGTATCCCAAAAAGGGGGCGATCTTTTTTACCCGTTCCTGAATATCGCGGTAATAAAGAATCTTTGAGTCTTTATTAATGTCGCTCGAAAGAAGAAGCTTATAATCGTTGAGGGACAAGGCGAAGGCGAGGCGCCGCCAAAAGCTGCCTATGGAAACGCCGCTCGATTCCAGGTAGTGGGTGTAAACGTTGCCGTCCCCCTTGGGATAGTCGAATTCGCCGGTGTTCGTGTTGACCACCGAGTAAGGGGCCGGGGTTTCACCGTAATATATTTCCGGCCTGGTGATTTTAAGACCTGTCGTGCTCTGAGGCGGGATATCCTTCAGAAAAAACTGGGGCAACCCTTCGGATGTAACCTCATTGACCGGACTCATCGCCGCGCCGTAACCGTGGGTGTATTTCAGATGGCGGTTAATCCATGTTTGTGCCTGCGACGGTAGTTTATCCTGATCAAGCTCTCTTGCCGCCAGCATAACCTGGCGGTACTGTCCGTCAATCGTATAGCGGTCGATGTCGATATCGTTAAACTGATAGTATAACCGCATTTCCTGAAGTTGACCGTATGTTTCTTTCAAGGGTTTCCAGTCCCAAAGCCGTACGTTGGCGAAGGTGTCCGCGTTATCTTTGACATCCGAGGCGACCAGGGTTTTCCCCGCCGGAAACTGCTTACGCTCCACCTTATCTATCCCGTAAGCCATCCTTGTAAAAGCAATACCGTTTTTGATGTACGGTTGTTCCCGGTCAAGTTCGTTAGGTTCCACCAGCAGTTTCTGAACCGCCGCCGGGTATAACACGCCCATGGCCAAAGAAACGACGATCAGCGTCCCGATGCCGTACAGAGCGTATTTAAGCGAAGAGCGGATGCCGCCGTATATCCCCGCCAGGGCCGCCAGAAGGGATATGACCAGGAGTATCTTGATCGCCAGCAGGCCGGCATGAATGTCCGTATAACCGGGTCCGAAGACGGTTCCTCTTTCAGAATAAAGAAGCTGGAACCTGTTGAGGTAGTACCCCCATGCCTTTAAGAACAAAAGGGCGCTGCAGAGAAACGCGACATGACGCATAGCCGCCCGCGAACGCCAGAAGCTTCGCCCTTTAAGCGGATCAACGCCGAAGTATATAAGGGCGACCATGATTGTGGTGAACAGCACCATTCCGAAGCTCAAACGATACATGAGTAATTGAAAAGGCAAAGAAAAAATGTAAAAGCCGAGATCCTTGTTGAAGATGGGATCGGCTTTTCCGAAGGCCACCGGATGCAGATACTGCTGCACGACGAGCCATTTCCCGGTAAGTATGGAGATAAAAATCAGCGCGGCGATCGCACTTCCGAGGATAAAGGCGATGTTGACCAGCCGCGGTCCTATTACCTGTTGCCAGGGATTCTGCTCAATTGTCTGCCCGCCGTCCGTAACAAGCCTTACCGTTTGAATCACGTAACGGCGCGTAAGAAGCAGATTGGCCAGTAAAAAGACAAAGAAAATACACGCGGCGCCAATCTTCAAGGCTAAACCTGTAAATAAAATCTTAAGAAAAACATCCCGGTAATTAAGGGATTGGAACCAGAGCCAGTCGGTGTAATAATGCGCTCCGCTACCCAAGAGGAAGAGTATTAAAAGAATCAGCCCCGCAAGGCCGGCAAACGGGAACCGCCGGCGTTTAGGCACGGCAAGACCTCCTTTGGTTTATACAGGTTTTGGATTCTTCTGAGATTCCTCGGCTTCGTGCCTCAGCTTCGCCTGGCAAAGAGGGCACACCGAAGCCGGCTTCTTAGGAGTCGCAAAAGGATCGTCCTCTTCCTCCGCCAACAGATCTTCGAGCGCGTCGGTCTCGAATTTACGGCCGCAGAGGATGCACCTTTTTTCCATGATACCACCCTTTCTCAGAGTATATAATACTGTTAAGTCAGGCACACGTTAAGGGTTTTCTCTGAATTAATGCAGTGAGTTTTTCCGGTATCTTTGGTTTTTTCTCATAGTATACTGTTCGCTGAGAATTAGGATGCTCCTGCTGTTTAAGATTAACATAATTAATACAGCAGGTAAATTCTGAGGTAAATGTGGAACGAAAAAAATGAAAATCAAGACTTGCGAAGTAAAGATATTGTTTGATTCTTTTACGTCATCAGCCGGAACCGCAATTAATTCTCTGCTCGCGGAACCGGCTGATGTGATAGTCAAGATCAACGGCAAACGTAAGCTTACTTCTTAAGCGCAGCCATTATATCCTTAAGCACGCCGCTGATTTGCTGATCTCCGTTAACGTCAAGGACCACACCCTGCTTATTGTAATAATCGATAAGCGGCTGGGTTTGAGCTTCGTAAACGTCAAGACGATTATTAACCGTGGCTTCGGTATCATCGCTCCGCTGGTATAGTTCGCCGCTGCATTTGTCGCATTTGCCTTCGTCTTTGGGTTTGTTGAATAATACGTGATAGGTGGAGCCGCAGGAACGGCAGACACGGCGCCCGGTCAACCTAGCAACAATTCTTTCCCGCGGTACGTTAATATTTATGACTCCGTTGAGCTTGATGGCCAGTTGCTTAAGGGATTCGTCAAGGGCTTCAGCCTGGGGTACAGTCCGCGGGAAACCGTCGAGAAGAAAACCCTCCTTGCAGCCTGCAAGCCGGTCCCTCACTACGCCGATGATGACGCTGTCCGGAACAAGCTTACCGGCGTCCATGAATTCCTTCGCCTTTTTCCCCATTTCGGTGCCTTGTTTTACCGCCTCGCGAAGCATGTCCCCCGTTGAGATGTGTGGAATCTTCAGTTCGTTGACCAACACCTCGGATTGTGTCCCTTTCCCGGCCCCCGGTGGCCCCATGATAAGCAGGTTCACGTTCTCTCCCCCTCCTGTAATTTGGTTGTATCTATTCAGGCGTCCCGTCGTCGGGCGGCGACTTGAAAGACGTATTGTCTGCTTGCATATCGTCGCGTTCCGTCAACGAAACACTAAGCGCTGAATAGTTACCTTTGATTAGTGAAATCGGGTACTACCCGTTCTAAAAAATGGTCGGGATGACAGGATTTGAACCTGCGACCTCACGGTCCCGAACCGTGCGCTCTAGCCAAACTGAGCTACATCCCGTCTAAACGACAGATTTAATTATGCTCTAAAATCAAGCTAAAGTCAAGTGGCATGACGGCTTTTAACCTTCGCTGCGGAAGGCATGGAGGAGTCTATGGGTTAGAAAATCCTTCAAGAAAGAAATTAAGGTAAAATTCATTTTCACATGGCGGTGACCGGATTCCAATTGGCTTAAAATCTCTCAAGCATTCGCCCATAATACGATAATGACTTTAGGCAAGCGTTAAGTAACAGGTAAAACCTCAAAATAGGTCTAATTCAGGTAATAAATGAGAAACGGGCTTGAAGGAAATAGAATATGGACTTACAATAAAGACATATCAAAAAAACTAAAAATGAATTAAAAATGCCGCACAGATCATTACGAAACCAGATACTTTCATTGATTGTTTTAGCTTTGGTGTTTCAGTCCGTAATCGCCTTTGTCTATACAACTTTTGTTCTCAAGAACTGCGCCGAGGAAGGCGCTGTGAGCAAAGTCAAGGGCGACCTTTACCTGGCTGAAGCACTGGTTGACGCCCTTTACCCCGGGCCGTGGAAGGAAAAAGGCAGCCGTCTTTATAAAGGCGGCACACTTATGAATGGGAACGAAATTGTTAATAAGGTCACCAAATTGACCGGCGACACCTGTACCATATTCCTTCACGATACCAGGATTGCCACCACCGTTCCCGGGCCGTCCGGTAAGCCCGCCGTCGGAACGCGGGTTTCAGGCCCCGTCGACAAAGTAGTGCTGGAACAGGGCCAACCCTATTTCGGACAAGCCATTGTTGTGGGGAAACCTTACCAGACCGCCTATCTGCCGCTCAGGGACACCGAAGGCCGGGTGTTGGGAATCCTTTATGTCGGCACCCCGCAGACCCAGATCGACCGCATGATCCGTGGTTTAATATTCAGTAGGTTAGTGTTGCTGGTTGTATTACTGGTCGCCCTCGGTCTCGTCGTCAGTACCGCAGCCTCCCGCTGGTTCAGCCCAATACGAAGCATTTCTCTTACCCTGAAAGCAATTGCGCGGGGTGATTATAACCTGCCGCTGGAACCGGCGCGCTATTCAGAGTTTGAAGGGATTACAGAGGCGGCTGAGCGGATGCGGTCCGATGTAAAGCGAAACTTTAACCGCTTGAACGATCTTTCGGGGTTTGGAATTCGGGCTTTTTCACTAATTAAAGAAGATGAGGCTTACGAACTCCTAATCCATTATTTGAAGCGCCTGGGCGTTGATGAGATTCTCATCGTGGTTATCGATGAAGGTCAAAGACAGGGCAAGGTCGTCGCTTATTATTCGAGTATTACAGGTGAAGAGAAGTACAACTCCGGACAAGCGTCCCCGTTCGATTACCCGGTACTGAAGGACATTGATTATTGCCAGGCTGTCCGTACGCAGGGGCCCTATGTCGTCGAGAATGTGGCCGACGATTTGGGGTGCCGGTATACCTGTGTGAACCCGGAAGTGAACAGCTACGTGTGTTACCCCCTGGCGATCGGCGGACGTGCCTTCGGGTGGGTCAGGCTCTGCAGCCTGAAGCCAAACTTTTTCGACCCCGAAATAAGAAAACCGCTTGAAGGCTTCGTTACGGTTACGGCGGCGGTGGTAGCCAACCTCAGGTTAAGCGAGCTCAATCGCAACCTGTCTCTTATCGATCCTCTTACCAATCTTTACAACCGTCGTTTTCTTGAAGAGTATTTCCATCGGCACATAGCGGAAGCAAACAGAAGACGGGAGGCTTTTGTTGTAATCTTTTTAGATATCGACCAGTTTAAGATTATTAACGATACATACGGGCACGAGTTCGGCGACAGGGTCCTAGCGAACGTTGCCCGGACGATTAAGGATTCACTTAGGGAGATGGACCTGATGGTTCGTTACGGTGGTGAAGAGTTCGTTATCGTTCTTCCAAATACAGATCTCCAAGGCGGGCTGGTTGTGGCCGAAAAATTAAGGCATAATGCGGCGTCGTCTTCTATTCGTCTGGCGTCGGGCGAGAGTTTCTTCCTAACTGTAAGTCTGGGGGTGGCGGAGTATTCACCCGGGAAGGGTATTACAAGCGATGAGATGATTCAACGCGCGGATGAGGCTATGTACCAGGCAAAACTGATGGGTAAAAACAGGGTGGTCGCGTGGAAGAAGTAGTTACATCCATCAACCGGCGGTTGCCACTCCCTTTCGAGGATAATGGGAAACGACAATCACGACCTGCCTGTTTCTTGTCACAGGACTTAAAGTTTCGGCTCGAACCAGTAGGATGGCTGCAGTTCCTTAAATCCGAGATTGAAGGTCAGGATCTCCAGTTTTATAGAAAGGTCAACATTCCTAATGATTATGTTCTCGTCGGCCTGGACCACGGCGGGTCCGAAGGTGAGAAGCGCTTCCACCCCGCTTTTTACCAGAAGGTCTGCCACCGGTTGCGTGGCTGATTGAGGCACGGCGATAATACCGATACGCACGCCGTGTTCCGCCACCACTTCGGGAACCTTTTCAATGGGCAGAACCTCAAGATCTTGGATGTGCTTGCCTATCTTCAAAAGATCGTTATCAAAAACGCCGACGATATTAAAACCACGATCCTTAAATCCGCGGTATGCACACAGCGCTGTGCCAAGGTTCCCCGCTCCTACCAGCACCACAGGCCATAACTGGGTTAGTCCCAGAATCTTTAAAATGTAACGCGTAAGATCTTTTACGTTATAACCGACGCCCCGCGTGCCAAACTCGCCGAAATAGGCAAGGTCTTTGCGCACCTGCGCGGGGCTGACTCCAACACCTTTGGCAATCTCACCGGAGGAAACAGTCACCACGCCGATTTTGTCCAGTCGGTCAAGATAGCGTGAATAAATCGACAACCTGCTTACCGTCGCCTCCGGAACACGCATTACCTTCAAGCTCAATGCCTCCTTCAATTGCTGGTAAGCTCATCCGTATTAGTCTTTGCGGGTCTTGTTTGTTACGAATAACACGTGCGCATTTTCACTATCGATTGCGGGAAAACGCTTAATCACGCGCTTCAGGCGGAACAGCCTTTGGACTTGAGAAGGCGAAATTGAGAGGGTGCCGCGGCCTTATTATATCTAAGAGTGCAAATTTGTGTCAATTGATTTTGAGAAATAAATCACTTGGTTGATACGTCTAAAAGGTCTCTCACCGCTTTTGCCGGGTCCGGGGAACGAAACACCGAGGAGCCCGCCACCAGAACATTTGCCCCGTATTCTATCACCTTGGGAGCGGTTTCCACGTTTATTCCACCGTCGACCTCGATTTCTGCCTGAAGGTTCCTTAACGAAAGGGCGTTTTTGATATAGGTGATCTTGGGCAGCATCGCGGGTAGGAACTCCTGCCCGCCAAATCCGGGGTTGACGGTCATAACGAGGATTAAATCAACAAGGTCTAAGACGTAGTCTAATACCTCGGGGGGGGTAGCGGGATTCAGTGCCACTCCCGCCCTGATTCCCAGTTCCCGGATCGCGGCGAGTGTTCGGTGAAGGTGGGGGCACGCCTCGGCGTGCACCGTAAGTATGTCTGCGCCGGCGCGCGCAAAGTCAGCAAGATAGCGGTCGGGCGCGGCAATCATGAGGTGTACATCCAAAATAAGGCGGGTATGTGACCGGAGTGAGGCGACAACCTCCGGACCAATGGTGATATTCGGCACAAACCAGCCGTCCATAACGTCGACGTGCAGGTAAGCCACACCCGCCGGTTCGACCTTTCGGACTTCGTCTGCAAGATGGGCAAAATCCGCGGCTAAGATTGAAGGGGCTATTTTAATCAAAGCGCTTCGTCCTTTCCTGTTTGGTTATACTATTCAGAAGACCGCAGTAACTGTCGTACCTGAAACGAGCGATGGCACCGGTTTTTACGGCCTGTTGCACGGTGCAATCAGGTTCATTCAGGTGTAGACAGTTGTTAAACCTACAACTTCCCAGCCTTGAGGCTATTTCCGGGAAATATCCTCCGAGGGCGGCGGGAGGAATTTCAGGGATATCAATACTCGTAAAACCTGGCGTATCGACAATAAAACCGCCGTCCCTTAAAGGAAGCAGTTCGGTCAGTCTTGTGACGTGGCGGCCGCGTCGGGTTTTGGGATTGATTTCGCCGGTCTTAAGGCGGAGGCCTTGCTCGGCGGCGTTTAACAGGCTTGACTTCCCGACGCCCGATGGACCGGTGATTACGGTGATATACCCGGTTAAAATGGCGCGAAGCTCATCCACTCCCTCACCCGTCACGGCGCTGGTTAAAACAGAGTGGAAACCGATAAGTCCGTAAGTCTTAATCTCTTCGAGGCGGTTGATTTCCGGGTTGAGATCGATTTTATTAAAACAGATAATCGGCCGTATACGGGCAATTGTGCTTATCATAATGAGAGTGTCCAGCAGCTGAAAATTGGGTTCGGGCTCTAACGCCGCGAACACGATCAAGGCCTGTTCGACGTTAGTAACCAAAGGACGGACCAACTCCGTCCGCCTTGGTAGAAGCTCTTCAATTACAAATCTGCCCGGGGTCGCCTCGTTGATTACCACCAAATCCCCGACACAGATCCGTGCCTTTACAAGCTTGCCGCGGCGCACGCATTGTCGTATTACGCCGGTGTTTTGCTCCATTACAAAATAAAAACCACCGTGAAACCGTACCACCTGACCAAACGGCAACCCCTGACCTCCCTCGGGAAATAGCGCTTCTTTCGGCGGGCGCGCCGATAAGCTGCGTATAGCTAATTTGGAGGTGAGAGGTAAGATGTTAGAGGTTAGAATTCTTGAAGGAATTCGTGAGCGAATTCCTTCTCTTTTCAGACCTCCGACCTCCAACCTCCAATGCTGTACGCTCCGGCCCGCCCCTACCAAGCTTTCGTGCTCTACCTGATTCTCCCCGCGCTCCGTATTGCGCTATGTTCGTGAACTGCCATTTTCCACATTTTCATTCTTCAGCCGAAGCGGCCTCCGGCCGCATGGCGAACTCCTTCTTAAATGGAGCCTGATATTCACCGAAACTCGTTGGCGCAAGGCAGGAGGTTCTGCGTTTTTCTATGTTGAAGCTTTGTATACATTTCCCCTATCAGAGACAGGACCTACGCGAATTAAGAGCAACTTTCTTTACGAAAGGTTTTGTTCACTCACAAGCCGGCCGTCCAGGTAAACGGAGATGGTCGCCGGTCCGTAGTATGTAACCGTTTCAGTCACACGCTCATTGGCGGGCTGGGATGCATTGTAAGCTTCCACTAGACCGCGGGAGTCGTTTACCGTTATTCGCAGCGAGTGATCCTGCCCGTCGTTCGGCATTTGAAGCCTGACGGTCGCCTGCTTGGGCGTAGGACCGGGGCCTTCGCTTAAAGTAACATTAACCGCCTTTCCGGCTTCAAGGCTTGCGCCGGCCGCAGGATCTTGAGCCGTCACATATCCCACCGGGTACTGGGTGCTTGTCTGCTTGCCGATGGTTTCGCCGAGAATGAAACCCGTCTGGGTCAGTTTCTCCCTTGCGGTATCGAGGGTCAATCCGATAACACTGGGTACGGACTTTAGAACCGGTTTCGGCCCCCTGCTGACGAAAAGCTTAACGTCGCTATCTTTGGGACGCGTTACACCCGGGACCGGGTCCTGGTCCGAGACAAGACCGGCAGGAACATCGTCGCTGAAGACTTCCGTGCGCGATGCAACATTGAAACCTTCGTTCACGAGAATCATTTCCGCGTCTTGAAGCAGTTTGTCCCTGACATCGGGAACGGTGCACATCTGTGGTCCCAGGCTGGCAATAAGAGTTATAAGCCGTCCTTTCTTCACCCGGCTCCCGGGCTCTATGTCCTGTCTTATAACCTTACCTTTTTCTACATCGGTGCTGTTTATCTCCTGGACCTGGGAGCGCAATCCGTTTTCGCTGAGTGTTTGTTGCGCCATACTAACGTTTTGCCCCTTGACGTCGGGAACGACAACTTCGGGAACATAAAGGTACCATTTGACCGCCCACCAGCTGCCGAAAAGCAATAATAAAAAGACAGCGCCTAAAACAACGTAACCGACTGGCTTTAAGCGTCGCTTGCGCCTTATTATATCACCCCACCGTTCGTTAAGGTTGTCCCAGGGCAAGTCGTCCAGTAATTCACTGATCTCCGACGCCATGGCTTTTACCGATTGAAAACGCATGGGCGGGTTCTTGGCCATCGCCTTTTCAACAATTGCCGCGAGCGCCGCCGGAACATCAGGATTTACTTTGCAGACCGGAACCGGATTATCCTGGATATGTTTGATTGCGACCGCAACCGGATTATCACCGGTGAAGGGCGGTTTCCCGGTGAGTGTCTCGTAAAGAACGGCGCCGAGGGAGTATATATCCGACCGGGCATCCGCGGGTTCTCCCCGGGCCTGTTCGGGAGAGATGTACTGCACGGAACCCAGAAGGGTCTTGGTGGCGGATAACGTGGTTCCACCCACAGCGCGTGCAATGCCGAAATCGGTAAGCTTGGCTCTTCCTGTCGCGGTAATCAGGATATTATGAGGCTTGACGTCGCGATGGACGATGCCCCTGGTGTGGGCGTGGTCCAGCGCGTCGCAAATGTCGCGCGCCACCACCATGGCGAGGCTCAGGTTCGCTTTTCCTTCTTTAATAAGTGATTTAAGGTTCTGCCCTTCGACAAACTCCATTACAAGATATTGAATCCCGTCATCGCTGCCGACGTCAAAGACACTTACGATGTTTGGGTGCGACAAACTTGCCACTGCACGCGCTTCATGGCGGAAACGGCGGATAAAGTCCTGGTCTTTGGTGAATTCATCCCGCAGTATCTTAATGGTGACGAAACGGTTCAGCAGCAGGTCCTGTCCCTTGTATACCACAGCCATCCCGCCGCCGCCTAGTTCCTGCAAGATCTTGTAGCGCTTCCCTAACACCCGGTCAATCATTTATACCCGGTGTTCCCCTTTCCCTTATATATTGCCAGGTCTTATGTTTCAATGATTATGATGGATAGAGCCGGTATATTTAACAATCAGAAAGTGTATCGGTGCTCTTTCAATCTGTAATGCTTATCAGAATTAACGTGACGTTATCCTTGCCCCCGCGTTCAAGGGCAAGGTCTATAAGAGCGCCTGCCTGCTCCTCCAAGCCGCCTTGCCTGAGCAGGTTAAGGATGTCTTCAGCGGCAAGGTGATTCGTCAAACCATCGGTGCATAATACGATCCTGTCGCCCGTAAAAACGTTAACCGAACCGCTGTCCATTGATGTAGCGGGCTCGGTGCCCAGGGCGCGGCTTAAGACATTCCGGTAAGGGTGGCTTTCCGCTTCCTCCGGTGTAAGTTTTCCCTGGCGGACATAAGTTGACACCAGGGAGTGGTCCCGTGTAAATTGGGTTATCTCATCGTTCCGTATCAGGTATCCCCTGCTGTCTCCGATATGCACCCAGTAAAGCGATTGAGCCTGGATGACGCAGGCGGTTAAGGTGGTTCCCATTCCGCCGTACTCTTTATTCTCCTGAGCGGCGGCGTATACAACCCGGTTCGCCTCACCGGCGGCGGTCATCAGTTGCGGCAGCGGATCGGTGCGGATTCCCTGGCTCAAGGTTATTTTCAGGCATTCGATAGCAAGCCGGCTGGCCACCTCTCCCGCCTGGTGCCCTCCCATACCGTCGGCTACTGCGAAAAGGCCGATTTCCGGAAAAGTAAGGAGATTATCCTCATTATTCGGCCTTACGAGCCCCTTTTCACTTCGTGCGATCCACTCCACTTGTTTTCCTCCGGGAGTTCTTTATAAAAAAGGTTGCCTTTCGGGTTAGCGGTCAATTCGTATTTTTATCTTTAAGGTAACTCTTTCTGAGTTGACCGCAGGCGGCAGAAATTCTGCTTCCCACCTCGCGGCGGACGGTTACGGCAATACGGTTACGCGCAAGAACCGATTCAAAAGCAGCCACCTGCTCCGGAGTAGGCGCTTTAAAGCGGCGTTCCACCACCCGGTTTAACGGGATAAGGTTTACGTGGCAGAGAAGTCCCTGCAAGAGATTCGCAAGCTCTACGGCCTCATCCTTACCGTCGTTCACTCCGGATACAAGTGTGTATTCGAACGTAACCCTCCGTCCCGTAATATCGGTAAATGCGCGGCAGGCCGGAATTAACGCCTTAAGCGGATAACGGCGGTTTACGGGTAAAAGCCGGCTGCGCAAATCATCGTTCGGGGCGTGAAGCGAAACAGCAAGTCCCACCTGAAGCCCCAGGCCGGCAAGCGCGTATATGCCGGGAATAACGCCGCAGGTGGAAACCGTAATGTGTCGGGCGCCGATCCCGAGCCCCACCGGGTCGGTTATATTCTTAAGGAAACGGATTGTGTTTTCAAGGTTGTCAAAAGGCTCCCCCGTTCCCATCAATACTACATGACTGACACGCGTTCCGGTATTTTTCTGCACGAATAAAACCTGATCATAAATCTCACCCGCGGTAAGATTCCTGTTGAGACCGCCGATTGCCGAGGCACAAAAACCGCAACCCATTCGGCATCCCGCCTGCGTTGAAACGCACACAGTCCGGCCCCACGGGCGGTGCATAAACACTGTTTCCACCGTTTCACCGTCATCAAATCCTAAAAGGTATTTTATGGTCATGCCGTCCGTGGATACACTACTTCTGAGAATTTCAGGTACGGATAATGTTGCGGCTGTCGTGAGGCGCTGTCTGAACCGTAGAGGCAGATTCGTCATGGCGTCGAAAGCCGCAACACCTTTTACAAAGATCCAGTCAATAACCTGATGCGCCCTAAAGCGCGGTTCTCCTAGACTATTAATGAACGATTCGACTTCCTCAAAAGACAGTTCCTTTATGTTCACCTATACATTTTACTTCCTTTTGTGAATATGTAAAAGAGACCAATTATAACCGTTTCCTCGAAGAAAACATAGACCGGACGGCGTAAAACACCGGTACTCAAGCATCACGCTTTTTAATATAGTCTTAATGATAATTATTCGCGAAGAACCGCTGGAAACCCTTCCGGCGCAGTCTGGCAATAAAGAAGCCGTCCATCCACTGGTAAGGCATGATTTGGACATAACCTTCGCTTAAGGTGCCATCGGTGTCCAGTTCGGCCGACAGGAAGGGCCGAAGGTCTTCGAGAATGAAATCGGGATTTTGCGCCGAAAAATCCGTGATCTGTGATAAGTTTTCCCTGTCACTTATGGTGCATGTGCTGTACACCAAAACCCCTTGCGGTCGAACGCACGCGGCCGCACACTGAAGTATGTCCTTCTGAAGCGCCGCAATCCGCGGTATGTCGTCAGGCACTTTACGCCACCTGATGTCGGGTTTGCGACGGAGAACACCCAGGCCGGAGCAGGGAGCATCCACAAGGACAAAGTCCGCGGTCCCTTTGAACCGTTCTTGAAGTTCACGTGCGTCGCACAGCAGTGTGTCTATGCTATTAATGCGGAGCCGCCGGTAGTTATCGGTAACCAGCGCGAGACGGTGCGCGTGGGTATCAGCCGTTATAATCCTTCCGGTGTCACCCATCAGTTCCGCGATGTGCGTGGCTTTACCCCCGGGAGCGCCGCAGGCGTCCAGAACAAGGGCGCCCGGAGACGGGCTTAAGGCATGTGCGGCCAGCATGGAACTTTCGTCCTGAACGAAGAATAATCCTTTGCGGAAGGACTCCAACGATGAAATGCTTTTAAACCCTTGAACCGAAATCCCTTCAGGGGCGTAGGACGTCGGTGTTACCGTTAACCCTTCTTCATTTTGCAAGGATTCTAGAAGAGCTTCTCTCGACGTGTGAAGGAGATTGGTGCGAATCGTGACGGCCGGCGGTAGGTTATCCGCCTTACAAGCGCGTATGGTTTTTTCGATCCCCAACTCCTTGAGCCACAACTCAACAAGCCAGGGGGGGTGAGAATAAGTCAGGGCGATGTGTTCTACCGGGTCGTCGTTTAGTTCAGGGAAGTGCGTATTTCCTTTTTCCCTTACGACATGGCGCAAAACGGCGTTTATAAAACCTGCTTGGCGCGGAGAGTATTTCTTGCCCAAATTCACGGCTTCGTTACACGCGGCGGCTTCGGGGATACGCTCAAGGTATAATATCTGATAGACCGCTGTCCGCAATATGTTGCGCACCCATGCGTTCTGTTCACCGAGCGGTTTCTTAACGTATTTGTTCAGTATCCAGTCGATGGTGTTGAGCCGCCGGAGGGTGCCGTAGCACAACTCGGTCAACAGCGCCCGCTCGGGCCCTTCCGGACGGTATTTCTCCATTATGCCGCCGACGGCGATGTTTGCGTATGCGTCGTTGGTTTCTGCGGCGTGTAACGCTCTTACTGCAAGCTCCCGTGCGGAATATGCCAAACTAATCCCCTTTTTATTCGCTTTTAGGGCCTTTGACGCAATGTTCTACGCAAGATGGCAAGAAAAATTAACCACAGAGACACAGAGCACACGGAGGGGAAAAGACGGAAATATGGGTATTCATTTTTGTTATTTAGTCTTGATATTCCTGTTCTCTGTGAACTCTGTGCCTCTGTGGCGACCCAGCACTCAACTTGCTGATCTTAAGACGCGTTCTAAGTCGCATTGTATATAACGATGCAAAGAAGTTATAACATGCCATTGAGTGCTGGGTGGTTCCGGCTTGTCCGGGTTAAAATACATCTCAAATGTCGTCGGATTATTCTCCCAGGATCGTTCCCGCGGGCAGCGGGTGGCCGCGTAGGAACACCGCTGCGGGTAACCGGCGGCTTCCTGCGGCCTGCAACTCCTGAAGCAGTACCGCACCCGTTCCGGCCTGGACTATTATCCCCTCTGCATTGCTTCCGATGACTTCTCCGGGTAACCCCCGAAGGGTGCCTTCCCCCGTCCATTCTTTTGCCCGCCATATTTTAAGGAGTTTTACATTTAAAAAGGTGCGTGCTCCGGGCGATGGGTCCAGGGCACGAATCCGGTCGCAGATGGCTTTGGCGTCTGCCGTCCAGGATATCTTCTCGTCCGACTTGGTAAGGGGAGGAGCCTGAACGAACTCCCCGTGCTCCTGCGGTCTGCGGGAAAGGGTACCTTTCTGCAAAAGCGAAAGGGTTTCAATCAACAGCTCGGCGCCGATCTCAGAAAGTTTTGTGTACAGGGTGCCGAAGTTGTCCGTGTCGGTAATAGGTATCGCCTTCTGGAGCAGAATATCGCCCGTATCCAGCCCTTCGTCCATTAACATTGTCGTGACCCCTGTTTCTTCTTCGCCTTTCAACAGCGCCCATTGTATCGGCGCCGCCCCTCTGTACTTGGGGAGCAGCGAGGCGTGAATATTTATACAGCCGTTGGACGGTATCGAAAGAATTTCTCTGGGGAGTATCTTTCCGTAAGCCGCTACGATAATCGCTTCCGGGGACGCATCGCGGATACGGGCGATCGATTCCTGTTCCTTCACACGAATCGGTTGGAAAACGGTCATTCCGTGAGTAAGTGCGACATCCTTAACCGGCGGCGGGGACACCACCCCACCCCGGCCCCTCGGCCTGTCGGGCTGGGTGACTACCAGTGCGACCTGATGGCCGGTGTTAATTAATGCTTCAAGGGCCGGAACCGCGAAGACCGGTGTACCCATGAAAACAATTCGCGTAACTAATCACCCTTTCGCATCACATTGGCGTAACCACTATCCCTCGTCGCGCACGATTTTAAGTGCCCGGTCGATGAAAAGAACACCATCGAGGTGGTCGATCTCGTGCTGCAGCGCCCTTGCAAAATAATCCTTCGCGTCGATTTCCACTGTTTCACCGTGACGGTTCATCGCTCTGACCTTCACATAGCTTGCTCTTCTTACCTCGCCCCATATTCCCGGAAGGCTTAAACATCCTTCCCGGTCAGTGACGTTTCCCTTGGCGGTAAGGATTTCCGGATTTATTAACTCGTGTAAACCGTGTCCGGCGTCCACCACGATCACACGTTTCGGAACGCCGACCTGCGGCGCCGCCAAGCCCAAACCGCTGGCGGAATGCATAGTTTCGGTCATGTCGTCAATAAGACGAAGCACCGCCGGGGTGATTTTCATAACCGGCCGCGCTTTTTCCCGTAAAACCGGATCTCCGACCTGTACAATCCTAAAGACAGCCATCCTTTCTCTCCTTCGGAAATAGTGCTTCTTTCGGTGGGCGCAGCGATGAGTAACGCATTGCTGCCAACTGCGAGGTGGGGAGGTGGGGGGTTAGAGGTTAGATGCTTGTGGGGATTCGCTTATAAGCGAATCCTTCCGAGAACTTCCAACTTCTCACTTCACACTTCCCGATCGTCCCGGTTCGTCTCCGTCGCTCTTCCTTGCTCTGCTTGCTTCTCACGGCGTTTCGTTTATGTCATACTACTGCAGCTAAGCAACACGCTTACGGGTCATTTTCGTGGTGCCGCCGAATGCGGCATCGGCGACTCCCTCAACAAATCTTTTCCTTTTGGTCTGATTATAATAATTATAAGGCTGCCGGCAACAAAACTTGCGGCGGGCAAACGTTTATTAATAAACACTATACTAAACTCTGAGGGTCGACGTCGACAGTTAACTTGATGTTTTTATGAGGGGTCATCCCTTCCAGAACATCGCGGCAGATCCGGCGCAAGGCCTCTCCGCGTTTCCCTTTTAGAATAATATGCCACCGATAACGGCCTTTTAATTTACTAAAGGGGCACGGCGCCGGTCCAAGCACTACAAACTCACCTTCTGTGGTTGATTTTGCCAGGGAGGCGAATTCCCCGGCCTGCGAGACAACAGCATCTTCGGAAAGGCCGGAGACAAGAACCCGCAGCAACGAGGTGTAAGGAGGATAACCAAAACGTCTCCGGAAGTCGAGTTCTTTGCGGGCGAAGGCCGAGTAGTCCTGGCGGGAACTTAGCTGTACGGCGTAATGCTCCGGACAGTGGGACTGAATAACAACTTCGCCCGGCAGTTCGCCCCGTCCGGCACGTCCTGCTACCTGGTATAAAAGTTGAAAGGTTCGCTCGGCCGCCCGAAAGTCAGGCAGCAAAAGTGAGGTGTCGGCGTTGATTACACCGACAAGCGTCACCCCAGGAATATCCAGGCCTTTTGCAACCATCTGGGTGCCGATTAGGATATCCACGTCCCTGGCCATAAATGCATCGAGAATTGAAGCGTGGCTGCCCCGGCGGGCCGTCGTTTCCGCATCCATTCTCAAAACGCGGGCATTCGGATAAAAGCCGCGCACCTCTTCCTCCACCCGCTGCGTGCCGGACCCGAATTGTTCCAACCGGCTGTCGCAAACCGGACATCTGCCGGGGTGACGTGTCCTGTGGTGGCAGTAGTGGCAGAGGAGCGTTTCCGGCTGATGATAGGTTAACGCTATGTCACAGTTCGGACAGCGGATGATGTTCCCGCATGTCCGGCAAAGGACGAATGACGCAAACCCACGTCTGTTCAAAAAAAGCAGGACCTGTTCCTTCTTGCGAAGCTTTTGCGAGATGCGTTCGGCGAGCATTCTGCTCAATACGCTGGGGTTTCCGACCCGGAACTCTTCGCGAAGGTCCACGACCTTAATATCCGGCAGCTTGCAGCCGTCGATCCTGTTGGGAAGGGCAAGGCATCGGTACCGGTTGTTTAAAGTACGGGCATATGACTCTAGAGCCGGTGTGGCGCTTCCGAGAACCACAACCGCTTTTTCAAGGGCTCCCCGGGCGACGGCAACCTCCCGGGCGTGATAGCGCGGCGCCTGTTCTTGTTTATAGGCGGGCTCGTGTTCTTCGTCAACAACAATAAGGCCCAGATTACCGGTGGGAGCGAAAATCGCCGACCTTGCCCCCAACACTATCTGAGCCTTGCCGGATTGTACGCGTTCCCACTCGTTGTGACGCTGTTGCCGGCTCATGTTGCTGTGGATTACTGCCACCTTGTTCCCGAAGCGGGACTTGAAATGGAGTACCATCTGGTGCGCGAGTGCGATTTCAGGGACGAGAATAATAGACTGAGTTCCGGAGGCTAAAGCGGCGGCAGCGGCGTGAAGGTAAATCTCTGTTTTCCCGCTCCCCGTGACGCCGTGAATAAGAAACACCCGTTGCTCCCGGTTCCGGATCGATCTCAGTACCTCTTCGAAGGCTGATTGTTGCTCCGGATTAAGCACGGGCGGCTTGGAGTCGTCAACGGCTACCTTTCCATAAGGTGTTTCCGATAAGGGTACCGTTGTGGTTGTTACGTAACCTTTTTTTATCAACGTGTTTAACGTTGCGGCGCCAACACCGGCCTCGCGTAATAATACGGGTCTGGCGATACCGGGATGAGCGGCGATTACGTTGAGTGCCCTTACCTGGGCCGGAGCTTTTAATGATTCGAGCTGCGTCAGTATGACTGAAGCATCTCCCTCCGGCCAGAGGCAGTGCTGGTCGCGCCTTGTTTTGTTCCCGACCGGCCCGTAAAGAACGGACAGGGCTTCGCGGTAAGTACACAGGTAGCGCGACGCAATCCACCTTGCCAGTTTAATCAAAACCGGTGGCACGGAAGGCGTTTCTTCGTCCAAAGAAAGAATTTCTTTGAGATCGATATTCGGAGAGGCTTCGTCACCCGTCGCGAGAACGCAACCGGTGACCTTTTGCCTTCCAAAAGGAACAACGACCCGCGAACCAGGCACTATCACTTCGATTAAATTTTCGGGGATTGCGTACGTAAAAACCCGGTCGAGGCCGCGCAGAGGCCGGTTTATAATTACCTGAGCTACAATCGTCTTGTTCAAGAATTGTTTTTTCCTTCCTGCGAGGAGTGTGCCGCACCTCGAACACCATGCTGTAACATGGATGGCTCCAGTTCCGGGAGGACCGGAGGTAAGGTGATGCCGGAAGATATGGAAGGGGTTTTTGGAAACCGCCGGCCGCCGGTTTTATCGCGGTAATTAATCGTATTGCAGGAGATCAAGGATTACATCGAGCAAGCGGTGGGCAACCGAAAGCTTGTCCATCATCGGCAGTTCAATAAACCTTCCGTCGCGGAAAACCAGACCGACGGCATTGGTGTCCGTTTCAAACCCCGCACCCTCCCGTCCTATATCGTTAGCAACGATGAGATCAAGATTTTTGGCCTGAAGTTTTGTACGGGCATGATCCAGCACGTTTTCGGTTTCGGCGGCAAAGCCGACCAGAATCTGCTGATTTTTGTGACTGCCGAGTTCCATAAGGATATCCGGGTTCGGCGTAAACTTCACCGTAAGCTCCGCGTTTTCTTTCTTGATTTTCCGCTTTGATAGACTTGCAGGACGATAATCACTGACGGCAGCGCACATTATAACGATTTGTGACGCATCAAAATGCGAAAGCACCGCTTCTCTCATTTCAAAAGCGGTGTTTATCCCTATAAAAGATACCCCGGAAGGCTTTTCGATGCTGGTAGGGCCGCTGACCAAAACAACACGGGCACCTCTGTCGCGGGCTGCCCGTGCTATGGCGTATCCCATCTTGCCGGAACTCCGGTTGGTGATGTACCGCACCGGGTCCAGGTGTTCGCGGGTCGGCCCCGCCGTAACCAGGAATTTTAATCCCTTAAGGTCCTTGGGCGCAAGAACGCCGCGGATGGTCTCCAGTACGGTCGTTGCCGGAGCCAGGCGTCCGGTCCCGGCTTTACCACAGGCCAGGCGGCCTGTTTCAGGAGGAACAAAAACATAACCGCGTTCCTCAAGTTTTTTGATATTCTCCTGAAGAACCGGATTCTCATACATTCGGGAATTCATTGCCGGACAAAGGATTACGGGGCTCTTAAAGGCCAGAAGAAGCGTCGTTAGGAGGTCCGGCCCGAGTCCGCAGGCGGCCTGTCCGATAACGTTTGCCGTCGCCGGGTAGACAACCAAGAGGTCGCTTTCGGACAGGGTGATATGCGGCAGTGGGTTCTTCCCGCCGAACAGGCCGGTGAAAACACTTTGCCCGGTGAGGGTTTCGAAAACCAGGGGCCGAATGAACTCACGGGCGGCATCCGTCATAACAACCGGCACCGTTGCCCCTTCATCGCGCAGGCGTGAAACGAGTTCAGCCGCCTTGTAAGCCCCGATACCGCCGGTTACGCCGACAACGATTTTCATCCCGTTAAGCACGACTACCACCCTGTCGAGATATTTATGTGTTTACAACGAATTAAGATTTTGAGCACTGAGAAACAGAATCGATTTTCACTGGGCTTGCTTGGGACCTCGTTTGGGAGGACCGCACTTCACCTTACCGGTCGTTAGATCTTCAAACGCTTGCGACACCGGCTTTTGCTGTTCATCAATTAAGCCGGCGTTTACTTTTTCCGTAAGAATACGGGCATACTTTGCCGCTAC
>JBFMBK010000017.1 GCA_040755295.1 Bacillota bacterium
TTCTTCTCTCCCATGACTAAGCTCATGAGAAAGAGGTTCAGGTTGACCCAATTCGTTTCCCTCCTTTTTTTGGAGGGGGTCAATTTTCAACCGCCGTATGGGGTCAGTTTATCACCGCCGATGACAAGGGGGAAAGGGTTTTAAAAACGCCCTCAATGAGCGAAAGTTTTGCCCTTACCGCAGTTGCCATGTCGGTTTCAAAACCCAACCGCAAAGCCAGACGGCAAAGCCACCGCGACGAGTACACCGGCCTAAGTTTTTTCACCTCGCCGGTTACGACTGCCCGGTATACTTCCCCTAATGTAAACCACTCGTCGCCGTCCCTTTGGTGGAAATCGTGATACATAATTCGTCCGTCTCCGGTTTTATAAAACGCTGCCGAAGGTTTTGTCTCCTCGTGACCTGGCAGAATGCATTTAAACACACGTCCGATATGATTTACCCTCCGTCCCGCCAGCCATGCAAGTCCTAATGCAATTTCCGGTATAGCGGCGAGGTTGGTGCCGTCAGGGATAAGCATATTCTCAATAGGTGACAGGGGAGGGAATGGTATCAATCCTTTTAATTCGTCCAAGGGTTGTTGCATAACGTCAGGGCTTTCCTGAGGGCTTACGGTGGTTTCCTTTAAGAAAAGTTCTATTGCTTCGCAGGGAGTTCGCCAAACACCACTTTCCAAGCCTTCGAGAACCACATCGGTATCATATCCGGTGGAAAGATCGTCAACGTGAACAAAGGTTTCTTTCACACCAGTTTCCGGATGGACTCTGCCCGGCCATTTTAGGGCCTTGCTTCTTTCACCCGAAGGGAAAACTTCACAATCGATGCGTGCTTTCTGCATTACCGCATTTCCAAAATTGCAGGCCGTTTGAACCCCTAACGGACGGTCTGGGAAAAGCCAGCAATGGTATCCCTTCTTGCCGCTAACTGAAACTAAAGGTATACAGTTTTTAGGTAATGCGTCCAACAGTTTTTTAACATCCTCGCCCGGTCCGTCAATATCCCATCCGATGAAATGACAATCACCTTCAACGCCGATAGGGGAAACCCCAATGCTTAACGTGTTTAAGTGTTTTGTGTTATACTGGTTGTGGTTTAGTGTCTTCCAATTACCGTTCAGGTAGGCTGCTATACGGATTGGTGTCCACCATAGTCCGTAAATAGGGAGGCCCCGGTTGTGGGCCGGGGCCTCAAAGGCTTTTCTTTTTAGCGTATTCATCATACAACCTGTTCCTTCTGACGTTTTTCCCAATAACGCAGCGGTAAATATTTGCGAAAGCCGAAACTGCCGATTTTACGGGAAACAGCTTTTTCCAAAAAGGTTTCGAAATCAACGTAGAACTTCGTTTCAGTGTCACGTTCTCTGAGCAGAATCCCTTTGCAGCCTAATGCTTGTAATTCTCGGACATTGGATTCGTCTAAACCGTAAGCGTCCATCACATATAATTTGTGTCTTAATGCAACGGATTTATGGAATACGCGGTCCGTGTCCATAATTCCGGAAACAACATTTCTACCATTGAACCTGACATAAAGCCGAACGCTTTTCACTTGAGAAACACTCCTTCCAATAAAAAAGGCCGGGTGTGATATCCCGGCCTTTTCGTTTTAAGTTTTTGGTGCTAAATTACAGATTGGTTCCAAGAATACGTTCTACCGCTTCTTTTAACACAAGTTGTTTCCGTAATCCTAGATTACGGTTGATCGTTGGCAGTTTTCCGTCAGCTATTAGTCTTCTTACCGTGCCGAGACTGAGCCCTAAGGTTACAGACGTTTCCCGAACCGATAGCGTTTGCTTCTGCATAATCTCTCCTCCTTTCCACTAAAAGTCCTACAACCGCCAAAACAAAAAAGCCACCCGAAATGGATGGCTCTTCGTTTTTTCAATTCTTGTTATTTTTCAGATCCCGTAAAATAAAAAAACGCCCCTTAACCATTAGGGACAATACACCCAATTTAATTTTAGCAGGGTGTAAACGGATAAGTAAAGGACATTTTTCGGACATTTTCCGAACATCGGCGACCGGATATAGCTGATGGTATTAACTATTCTTTTCTTAAGGTTATAGTCTTATAAAGTGGCATTCCCAATTTCCTTTTAACATCTTGTAATAGGGCTTCGTCTTGTTTTGAGTACCACTCGGGTAGAATTCCGGAGTTTTTACGTCTGATAGACTGTCTTTGGTTATGAATCGACCTAATAAGCGGCAGTAACTTTTGAACGCAGTCTTCAATGTAAGCCATAAGTATCGATAATATTTCCCATTGAGGGCCGAGTTCAGCCCGAAGCTCGATTTCCCGTTCCGCATCACGTTGTTTGTGATTACGAACAATTTTCAAAACCACATTTTCTCCTGGGAGAACCAAACCGGCCGGTGAACCAACTATCACCGGGTGCAGTTTGACCTTAATCCTATTTCGTAGTAATTCCATTAGAGCAACTATTTCGTGAACATTAGTGAGGCTTTCCGGCTCTGATTCTATTCGATCTTTTAATACCTCGCTGGCTTCTTTATAGTCATGGAGGCATACAGGATAATCCTGTCTTTCTAAAGTCAATAAGGCCATTTCAAGTATCGAGGTCTTTCGTAAAAGGCTTCTTCGTTTTTCATATTGAGTTTGGCAGGAGGGACAACGCTGGCGTATGAACGGGTTTTGCGTTGGTATCAATAATCCGCAGTCCCAGCACAGGGATGGACCCAGTTTGGCAAAATGCTTTTTTACACGGGCCGAAGCTGCACGCTTTGTGAAGGTTTCTAAACGAATGCAATGAAGTTCATTAAAAACTGATTGAAGTTTATTATAATTTAACGGAAGTTCGTCAGAATTTAATTCCCAAAAAGAAAGGCAAGGTGTTGCTTCGTTAGCTAGAATCAAAATGCATGCATGTCTTACAGTGACAAAACCTATATCTTGGCATGCAAAATTTTGAACTTTAACAAGTTTCTTAGCTTGTATCATTGACGATACTCCCTGAAAAATATAAACCGTCCGGGGACGGCTATTTTTAAAGAATAAAATACCACTTTACTGAATAATATCACAAACCTTTGCATTTTGCAAGGAATTAGTCTCATCTTCTGTGGATAACTTTTCTACTTCTCAGAGTTGGCTCTTGGCGGCCAAATCCTCAAGTTTATCCGTGAACTTTTTCTTCCAACGAAAGAATGTGGCACGGGATATGTTAAGTTTCTTCATGATCCACTTCGTATCTTTATGGTCCAAATACTTATACTTAATTAGCTGCTGCTCTTCTGGAGAAAATTGCTCAACTACGCTCTTAAAAGTCAGTAACATTTGTCTCACCTTTAAGATAATGCTAATTCTATTTTCAGCACTTTCAAGAATTCCCGCTTCGTCCTCTGATAACTCTCTGCCTGCAGTTTTTAGCCCCCGTAACCTAGCAAGTAACTTATGGCTAATACCTAAAAAAGGAATTCCCCAATGATCTTCCCGGCGATCAAGTGTCCAAAAGGCAAACTCCAAGTCTTGTAGCCAATCACTTATTTGTTTTCTGGTATAGTGTCGGTTCCTAATTAATGGTTTTGAAATAGGGCAATTGCTTATACATAAGTTCGTAAATTCTTCACAGAAAGCACAGCAAATAGTCTTGGTGTTTTTGCTACACATGCGGCTTTCCCTACAGTTATTATCTTTTCTGAAAGGGCAATATTTTGCCACCTGCACTAAAAGAGGTTTAAGGTTAATCATTGTTTATACTTTCATATTTTTTTACTTTATAATACCATTTATCATAAAGGAAACCAAATTACAGTACGGAGGTATAAAAATGCCTGCTTACAACGGGACTATCAAAAAGGATTATCAGAGTCTTATCGAGGATATACATCTTTGGCTTGAAGAAGTTAAAGATTCTAGATCAGGGCTCAGAAATTGGTATGGTTCATTTTCTATACCACATGAAAAGAATATTGAACCCGGAGGTCTTTATAGACTTACACTTGAAGACGGAAGATCGGGAGATATTATCATTAGCAATGTACAAATAGACGAAAACGAGGTTTTTATACGATTTATGGGTACTGGGCCTTTAAAATAGTAATATTAGCTGTTAGGTTTCAAGTAATTGCTATTAACAAATTAAGGCCGAAGTAAAGAAAAAACTATTGCTAATTCTAATTAAGTTGGTTTAAATTAAAACATATAAGACCGTTGTCGGTGACGGGGTAGGCTAACAGGCAAATGCAGTAGCGACGCGGGTTTGCAGGTTCGAAAGTAAGGCGACGGTCTGCAAAACCGTTATTCGGCAGTTCGACTCTGCCTGTCGCCTCCAAAATATGTTGAAGCGGCAAGGGTTTCCGGGACGGAGATTCTTGCCGTTCTTTATTAATAAGTGTATCTTGGGGGACAAACCTGAGATATGCAGCGCCGGATGAGACTTGGGTGAAGGACGTTGACGTCGCGCTTGTTATGAACCTCATAGGTATCTGCCCTCCGGAATAATTTATAAACTTTGAAAGAAATCCGGCTTACCATCGTCTAAACTATTAGATGACTGTAATACCCGGCTTGAAAGAAACGACGTCGTTCTTAGGGTGGGACCGTTTCGGACGGTTACCGGAGGCCGGAGGAAGAATCGGGTAAACTAAAGGTTAAAAGTCCGGATTCAGCGCGGTTTCAAAAAGCGAAAAGGGGCATCTCATTTGGTTTCGGACGAAATTCTGGTGAAAAGGACCTTGAACGGTGATCTGGGGGCTTACGGGGAACTGGTGCAGAGGTACCAGGATAAAATCTTCGGGTACGCCGTCAGGATGCTTGCGCCCGAAGACGCACGCGATGCCGCGCAGGAAGTTTTCATAAGGGTTTTTCAGGCTTTACCGCGGTTCGACTTCAGGGCGGGTTTTGACACGTGGCTTTACAGGGTCGCGACTAACCTGTGCATCGACCTTTCGCGCCGGCACGCAAGGGAGCGAAGCCGAAAACTGCCGCTGGAGGCGTGCGGTGTTACGGAATCGTTGAAGAACGTCCGTGCCGGACCGGAAGAGGCCCTCCTTCAGAAGGAAAGGCTGGAGAACCTGAGACGGGCGGTATACGCCCTGCCCGAAGGTTACAAGGCGGCCCTTGTGCTGCATCACTACCAGGGGCTCAGTTATAGAGACGTGGCGGAAGTCACGGGCCTATCGGAGAAAACGGTCGCCACCAGGATACACAGGGCTAAACTGATGTTGAAAAACGAATTGTTGGGGGGTGACGGCGGTGCGCTGCCGGAAGGTAAAAGAACTGCTCGGCAGATATCAGGCAGGGGAATGCCGGTCGTCTGAGGCCGGGGAAATATCCGAACACCTTGCCGGCTGCGGGGAGTGCTCCAAGGAGCTGGAGGATCTACGGCAAATCGACTACCTGCTCGACCTCTGGCAACCGGATCCGGCGCCCCGGGACCTGCTGAACGCCGTCATGGAAAACGTGGCGCTAAGCAGCCGCCGCGCGGGTCACACCCTTCCAACAATGCCGGAGCCCCAAAAGGCCGGTTTCCCGGTGACCATGAGGAAACCGTACACCGTGTTCTTTGACGTTGTAACGGCTGCCGCGGTTTGTCTGGCGCTGGCGTGGGGGTTAGGCCCCCGGCTGGACGGCGTGGAAATGACCGATACCGGGAAGGGTGTCAACGCGGTGGTATCCTCATACGTCAGGACGACCGATAACGTTGTGACACGCGCCACTGTAATGGCCGATGAATACAGCCAGAGGATATTCACGAAATAGTGCGCCATGCACCCGAAGCCGCTCTGTTAAAAGAATGAAAATGGGGCATGGCAGCTCACGAACGAACCGTAATTCGGAGCGCCCATTTTTATGAAGGAGTGAGTTTGAATTGAAATGCGTTAACCATCCGGATGCAGAGGCCGAAGTGCTATGTGTTTTGTGCAAGACGCCGGTTTGTCCGGAATGCCGGGTGACGTTGCGGGGAGCGGATTACTGCCGCCCCTGCCTCGAAGGGAAGGTGGCGGCAACCGGCGGTACGGTGAGCGGGGAAAAGAGCGTGTTTCTTGCTTTCCTGTTGTCCCTCATTCCGGGCGTGGGCTACATGTACCTTGAAATGATGGATAGGGGTCTGCAGACGCTGATCATCTTTTTCGGCACGATATTTGTGGCGGCGATGACCGGATTGGGTCCTCTTACGGCGCTGGTCATACCGGTGCTGATGTTTTACAGCATATTCGACACGCTGCAGCTCGCGAGGAAGATGCGGGAAGGTGTTCCGGTAGAAGACAGGCCGCTGGTCGACCTCGGCAAACACAATAAGTGGCGCGATTACCTGGGATACGCGCTGATCGTGTTAGGCGCGGTGGCTCTTCTCAACAATTATCTGCCGTACGTGTTCAGATATGGGACCGTGCACAGGTTGATTTCCCCTCTGTTGATAATCGGTGTCGGGGTATTGATCCTGTATCAAAACTTGAAGGGGAGGAAGGACGATGGCGGCGAAGGGAACGGTTAAAGCCGGGCCCATTACTCTGGCCTTCGGGCTGATACTGGGCGGCTTGTTGATACTGCTTTATAACTTTCACGTGATCACCCGGCCGGAAGTGCTCTGGAAACTGTGGCCGCTGCTGTTGATCGGTCTGGGGGCGGAATATTTCCTGAAAAGGGCTCTCAACCGCGAGGAAGAGGTGCAGATCCACGCGGCCAGCGTGATACTGATAGTAATGATCATCCTGGCGGGCGGCGCCCTGTACGCGGCCACGTTCGCCGGCAGGAACCTTGACCGGATAATAAGCGGAATCCCGTGGCACCAGGCGGAGCTCACCCATACGACGACCTGGACGGCGAACGCCATCGACGTAAAGCCTGGGCAGAAACTGAGCATCGAAAACCGGCGGGGTAAGATCGAGCTGCTGCCGGCTGCCGGCGGGAAGCTGGAGGTTAAGGCGTTGATCCACTCGCCGGAAAGCGGTCCGGCGAGGGATCTGGCCGGGACGCTCAAACCGGAAATCAGCTCCGGCGACGCGATTTTCATCCGCGTTCCGGAAAACACCGGTTTCAACCATCGCATTTATACCGACCTCGAGGTGCGGGTTCCCGAGGGAATGGACATAGATGTGGAGAATACCGCCGGGCGGGTGGTTGCGGAAGACGTCTATGCCGACCTGAAGGTCAGCGGCACCGCGGGGGCGATCGAGCTGACGCGGATCGGCGGCGATATTGAGGCAAGGAACAACGCCGGCGGGATTTTCGTGAAGGACCCGGGCGGCGACGTGACCGCCGGGACCAACGCGGGCTCAATCACCCTTTCTTCGGCGCGCCCTTTGGCGAAGAATTACGAACTGAGAAGCGACACCGGACGGGTCGTGTTCCAACTGCCAAGGGAGTCAGATTTGTCTATAAACGCCGAATCAAGCATAGGTCCGGTCCTGGTCAGCGGCCTGCCGGGCGCTGCAAAAACCCCGGGTCCGGGAAGCTCTTTCAACTACAAGCTGGGAGAAGGGAAGGGCAGCGCCGTGTTGCGCGTCGCGACGGGGGCGATAAACATCTCGGTCAGATAGAAACCGGGCCCAAACTCGTGCGAAAGTCAAAAAGGACCGGTCCGTTCTGCGGGGCCGGTCCTTTTTCCCCTGGTTACGAAAGCCATGTGTCTATAGTCTGTCTTAGAAGCTCTTTAAGGGTCTCCGGCGTACCGGTGCTTTGTCGGCGCGGCCCCGGCGGCCGCCGCGCGGGGTCTTGAACAAACCTGCGGCCTGGTCGGCAAACTCGGCCGGCAGCTGGACATAGGTGAATTCGTTGTGAATTTTAATATTGCCGATATCCCTGCGGGAGATCCCCGCGGATTCAAATCTCGTAAGCAGGTCCCTTACCTGAACGCCCTGCACCCGGCCGACCGGCACCCGGACGTTGACAAACTCCGGGTCTGCTTCGAGGAGGTCAGCCCGTTCCAGTTCGCGGCCTTCCTGGTCCAATAACTGCAGCATGGTTGACACCAGGTCGGTGGAGTCGTGTTCTTCAAGGAGCTGCGCCGCAAGGGAACGATACTCACCCGAGGGCTCTTCGATCGCGTCGACCACGCGCCTTGCAAGCATCTGCTGCCGCCGTTCCATCGCTTCGACAAGAGTAGGGAGCGCGCAGCGTTTAATGCGCTTGTTGATGTTGTGTTCGAGGAAACGCAGCTGACGCACTTCACGCGGGGTGACCAGCGTGATTGCCACTCCCTCGCGTCCCGCCCGGCCCGTTCGGCCGACACGGTTGACGTAACTGTCGGGGTCCTGGGGAATATCGAAGTTAATCACGTGAGTCACGTGGCTGATATCCAGCCCTCGGGCGGCGACGTCGCTGGCCACCAGCAACTCGACCTGTCCGGCGCGGAAGCGCGCCATGACGCTGTCCCGCTCGCGTTGGGAGAGATCCCCGTGAATTACCTCGGCGGCGTAACCACGGACGCGCAGGTTGTCCGCCAGTTCGTCCGCACCGCGCTTGGTGCGGCAGAAGACCAGGGCGCTGGACGGGTTTTCCACGTCCAGGATCCTGCAGAGGGTCTCAGCCTTCTGTTTGGGGTTCACCTCGTAATAACGTTGCTCGATAAGAGGCGCGGTGATTTCAAAACCTCGTATCGCCGCTTCTTCGGGGTTGTCAAGAAAACTGCGCGCCAACTCCGCGATCGGGGGGGCCATAGTGGCGGAGAACAGCATGGTCTGGCGCTCGGCGGGGCACTGGGACAGTATCGCTACGATGTCCTCCCTGAAACCCATATCGAGCATTTCATCGGCTTCGTCCAGAACCACGTACCGGAGTGAAGCTAAAGAAAGAGTGCCCCGGTGCAGGTGGTCAAGAAGACGTCCGGGGGTCCCGACGACGGCCTCAGGCCGATTACGCAGAGACCGGATCTGGTGTTCGATCGACTGGCCTCCGTAAACGGGCAGTGCCTTTACGTGTAAATGACGGCCGAAATTAGTCAGATCCATCGCCACCTGAACGGCCAGTTCCCGCGTCGGGCACAGGACAAGCGCCTGCAGGCCGCGTCCGGGGAATATCCCGTTTAAGATCGGCAGCCCGAAAGCGGCCGTTTTACCTGTCCCTGTCTGAGCCTGTCCCAGGATGTCCCGCCCGCCTAACACAAGCGGGATGGCTTTCTCCTGGATTGGCGTGGGGCGTTCGAACCCAAGATCGGTCACCGCCCTTACCAGCTCGGGTTTAAGCCCGAGTTCATCAAATGTGCTCACTGTCACGTACTCCTTTTACACTTAAAATCTTGTTGTTTTACAATACTATAGTTTAACACAAGTTGAGGATGTTTTTCCAGGCATATGTTCAGCAAACTTAAGCGCATAGGGGTCGCAGGACATTAACGTTTTCTTTATGAATTCCACCGGGAATGAAGGCATATTCAGACGCCGAAATGTCACCCGATGGGATGAGAGAGCATTTCGGGTGCAGCGCCACCCGGTGGCGAAAGGATAAAGGCAGGAAGTTCAGCAAGAACTGCAAAGCGGTGAGCAAGAACGGAAAAGACACGGCCTGTTATTCGGGTTATCCTTATGCTGTCGGGGGCGGGACGGCGAAGGGGGGGTCAAGGTGGAAGTGAAGGGAATGCCCTCCTTGAGCGTGGCCTATGTAAGAAGTCTGAAGGTTACAGGGGTGACTTTGCGGATGCCTTCGACAGCGGGGTTTATCTACTGGCATAACAAAAACATGTCTTCACCCTTCATCGGGGTAAGAAACGGGAAAGTCGCGGAAATCCTGGTTACTGCCGGTCGGCGTATCGGGGTCGTCGTGACCGTTCTGGAAACAAACAGCCTGAGGAAGGGACACGAGCGATTGATAGGAATGCTCAAGACAGGTGAGCCGGCCGTTTGTTACGGGGATTTGGCTTATCTTCCGTATTTCCCTGTTCCCGAAACGACTCATTTCGGCGGGCATGCTTTCGTGGTATTCGGTCTGGATGAGGAAGAAGACAGGGTTTGCGTTTCCGACCGCGCTCAGAAACCGGTTACCGTCAAAGTGGCGGAACTGCAACAAGTGCGCGGCTCTCCGTTCAAACCTTTCCCCCCGAAAAACAGATTGCTTTCCCTCGCTTATCCGGCGAAGATCAAAGATCTGGAAGACGGGATAAGGGAGGCTGTCAGAGACTGTTGCGCCGGCATGCTGACACCTCCCATATCCAATATCGGTCTTTCCGGTATTAAAAAATGGGCCGGCTTCGTACTGAAATGGCCTGAACATTTCAGTGTGCGCGAGTTGCTGACGTGTCTTATAAATACTTATATTTACACCGGGAAATCGGGGGAACGGGGGGTAGCGCCTTTAGAACAATGTATGCCGGTTTTCTTGAGGAGGCGGGTCTTGTATTAAACGAACCTTCCTTGAAAGAGGCGGCCGAAATGATGAGGGAAGCGGGAAGCATCTGGACAGGCATCGGAGAGGCAGCCCTTGCTGAGAACCGGCCTGCATTGAGTGCATTACGCAGGTTGCTTACGCGGCAGTACCATGTGTTCAGGGAGCAGGGGTCTGAAGCGGCGCGGGAAGTTGAAGATATCGGCGCGAGAATGAAAGATCAGATGGAAAGCGCGGAAACGGAGCTTCAAAATAACGGCGCGGCCCTTTTGCTTCAAGGTTTAAGACAAAAAATACTTGAATGCTATGCAGTCGAGGAAAAAGCCTTCAGGCTTCTGGAACGTGTTATCCGTAATAATTGACAGGAGTTTGAATAGATTTTCACAAACCCGGAATCGTTGACTGAGCCTGCGATAATCCAGGAGAGTGTTGCAAAACAGGTTTATGCCTCTGTATCGGCTAAGGTGTTTTGTAACACTCTCTTCGTCTTTTGGTTGATATTTTTGGTGCCGGGCGGTTTACGTTTTCGTGATTCTACATAAATTAATTCGTCCGCCGGAGATAAACCTTTAACGCACCGGAGGCGCTTTAGACCGGTGCTCCGAGTAATCTGCCGGGATCGCGCAGTCGGGGGACAAACGATAAGCCAGGGGCAGAATCCGGTTATTTACGTACAATGTAGCATCCTATAACTAATAAGGAAGTGGTTATAATGCTTGGCAACCCTTCAGTCTCTCAGGTGCCTGCCTGTCCGGGAGGGACGCTGTACGTCATAGGTCCCGGAGATACCTATTTCAGTCTTGCCCGGCGGTTCGGCACCACAGTGGACGCTCTAATGGCCGCCAATCCCGGCGTGAGTCCCTCGAATTTAGTGATCGGCCAGACAATCTGTATTCCGGTGCCGGCGGCGCCCGGCCCGTGCCCGGGCGGGTTCCTCTACGAAATCAGGCCGGGTGACACTTACTACAGCCTTGCCCGGCGCTTTGGAATCACCGTGGAGGCGCTGACCGCCGCCAACCCGGGCATCGACCCAAACCGCCTTAGAGTCGGACAGCAAATCTGCATTCCAGCGCCGTTTCCCGGACCCCCGTGTCCAGGCGGGACTTACGTCATACAGCCCGGAGACACATTTTTCAGTCTGGCCCGCCGTTTCGGCACCACCGTGGATGCTTTGATAGCCGTCAATCCCGGTGTCGATCCAAACCGCCTTCAGGTCGGTCAGACAATATGCCTGCCGACCGGCATACCCGGACCCATACCTTGTCCGCAAGGCAGCGTTTACCTGGTACAGCCGGGAGACACCCTGTACGGAATCGGCCGCCGTTTTGGTGTCTCATTACAGGAGTTGATTGCGGCAAACCCGCAGCTTGTCGACCCGAATCAGCTTCAGGTGGGTCAGCCCATCTGCGTCCCCGGCAGAATCTAACAAGCTCAGTTTAATAAACCACATATGTGTTTTGACGGGGCGCGGTTAGAGGCAAGCGCGGCGCGAAGGATGACGCCGGACGAACGGAGCGTACGGTATTAGAAGTTGGATGCCGGAGGTCGGAAGTCAGAGAATAGAAGGAATTCGTGAACGAATTCCGACAAGAATTCTAACCTCTAACTTCCTGCCTCTCACCTCCGAATTAGTCAGGCGCAGTTTTGCAGCGGCCTCCAAGGAGTTCAGTGAATACTGACGCAGAAAGAAATCATCACCCGGTGTCACACCGGGTGATAAATTCTTTTCAAACGGGTTTGATACGACAGGTAATATAACCGGTCGAACAAGGTACTCAACGCTTGGTCAGTCTTTCTCTCCGGCTGTAGAAAACCGCACCGATAGGCCCCGGTCCCCGTTCAACGAAACCGTTAACGGTTCCCAGTCAGGAAACAGTCTAATGTTTGTGCTTTTCGCATAGTTTGATCAGGGTATTCGCAATAGCCTCTTTCTCGTCAGAATCCGCCACTTCCCACATAGCCTTCAGCGCGCGGTTCTCAGGAGCGTCGGGGTCTACGTGGGAATAGAGGAAATCGCCCATTTCAACGGCCGACTTCTTGATCAAGTTGTCGGACATCCCTACAGTCCTAGCTTTATCGAGGGCGTCTGAAAGGACATCAACCCATTCATCGAAAGTCGTAATCTCCATGAAGTACACCTCCCTTTTCCCTTAGTTTCTTCCTCGGAGACCGCAATTAAACAAAAAAATAGAGACGCCCGAAGGGATAGAAGGCGATATAAAAAAATACTTCTTGACGCCGGGAAGATAGTCTTGTAACATTATTTTGAAAAACCACCTTTAAACCGGTCCGGCGAGGCCGGGAAGGGAGATAGCCTAATCCTGTACTCAATCCGGAATGACATAATGACGGACGCAATTGCGATTAGTAAGGGCGTTCTGTTTTTTAAACGAGCGTTGAGTACGGCGGTATACGGTGCCTGCTTGCCCGGGTGGTAAGGAGGCATTTTTATTTCTCAAGATCTTGACAAAAAAAACTAACCACAGAGACACTCATTTTATGATTTAATCTTGATTTCAGTTCTCTGCGAACTCTGTGCCTCTCTGGTGAAACATTATAGTTCCGGCTTGTCCGGAATAGGAGAATGCTATGAAACTGAAAGAAAAAGCGCAAATACTTGACGCGGAGGGTATCCGCCGGTCTCTCACGCGGATGGCCCACGAGATTATTGAAAAAAACAAGGGCGTCGAGAATCTGGCTCTTATCGGCATCCGCCGGCGCGGTGTACCTATAGCGACGCGCCTGGCGCAACTGATCCGCGAGATTGAGGGGCGCGACCTTCCGGTCGGGTCGCTTGATATAACCTTGTACCGCGACGACCTTACTCAGCTCAGCTACCAGCCGCTGGTGTACCGGACGGAGGTCGATTATCAGGTTACAGGCAAACGGGTGATACTGGTTGACGATGTGATATACACCGGTAGGACCGTCCGCGCGGCGCTTGACGCGCTTATGGATCTCGGGCGGCCCGTCGTCATTGAACTGGCTGTGCTGGTGGACAGGGGCCACCGGGAGCTGCCTATCAGGGCGGACTATATTGGCAAGAATGTGCCGACCTCCAGCAAGGAAGTGATCTCTGTGCTCATTAGGGAGATCGACGGTGAGGACCGGGTCGTGATTAACGAAAGGGTAGAGTGAGGGATGAGGGATGAAGGGTGAAGGGTGAAGGGTGAAGGGTGAAGGGTGAAGGGGAAATAGTCCTCAGTCGAAAGTCCTGAGTCCGGGAAAAAAGTCGCGAGTCGCGGGTCTCGGGTCACGAGTCAGCGATGGAAAAGAAAAAGAGTTCCGGGTTCGCGAGTTGGAGTTTTAGATTCTGAATTCTATCTTCTACATTCTAGCTTCCATATTCTGACTACTGGCTGCTAAATTCCAACCTTGAACCTTGAACGTTGAACCTTGAACGGTTAAGGGAGGGGAACTGGTGCTTGAACGAAAGGATCTCCTTGGCATGGAGGAACTCACCGTCGGGGAAATAGAGACCGTTCTTGATACCGCCGTTGCCATGCGCGAGATCATGGACCGGGAGATCAAGAAGGTGCCGACGCTCCGGGGGCGGGTCGTGTTGCTCCTTTTCTACGAGCCCAGTACGCGTACCCGCGTTTCTTTCGAGCTTGCGGCAAAGTACTTGAGCGCGGACGCGGTCAGCGTAACGGCGGGTTCGTCGAGCGTGGTGAAGGGAGAAGGGCTGATGGATACCGCCCGGACGATCGCCGCTCTCGGCGCCGATGTGGTGGTGCTGCGACACCCGGCGGCGGGCGCAGCCGCCTTTTTGAGCCGCTATACAGGGGCTTCGGTTATCAACGCCGGTGACGGGATGCACGAACACCCGACCCAGGCGCTTCTCGACCTCTATACGATACGGGAGCGAAAGGGCGGGATCAAGGGCCTGACGGTCGCGATAGTCGGTGACATCGCACACAGCCGTGTCGCCCGGTCGAACATCTGGGGACTGACCAAGTTGGGGGCAAGAGTAAGGGTCTGCGGTCCCGCGACGCTTATTCCTCCCGGGATGGAAAGACTGGGGGCTGAGGTTTTAACCGGGGTTGAAGAGGCGCTGAACGGGGCGGATGTGGTTTATGTGCTGCGATTGCAGCGGGAACGCTTCGTCCAGGGGCTGCTCCCCGGTGTGGAAGAATACACACAGCTTTACGGCATTAATCGGGAGAGGTTTAACCTGGCGAATCCGGAAGCCATCGTTATGCACCCGGGACCGCTTAACCGGGGTGTGGAAATCAGTGCGGCGGTAGCGGACGGGCCGGGGGCGGTAATAACGGACCAGGTCGCCAACGGTGTGGCGATCAGGATGGCATGTCTTTACCTTCTGAGACGGAGGGACAAGAATGACCAGGCTTATCATTAAAGGCGGAACGGTTGTCGACCCTATAAACGACCGGGTCTATCCTGCGGATATTTCGGTTGTGGACGGTAGGATTGCGGCGATCGATTCCGGATTTTCCAAACGTAAGGGGACTATGTTCATTGACGCCAGGGGGTGCCTGGTGGTCCCCGGATTAATCGATATGCACGTTCATCTCAGGGAACCCGGATTCGAGTATAAGGAGACGATTGCTTCAGGGGCGGCGGCAGCGGCGCGGGGAGGATTCACCGCGTTATGCGCTATGCCCAACACCCGCCCGGTGTGCGACAGTGCGGCGGCGGTGCATTTTGTGAAAAAACGTGCCTTCGAAGCGGGGTACGCACGGGTATACCCGATCGGGGCTATCACCAGGGAAAGCGCGGGGAAGGAACTCGCGCCGTTTGGAGAGATGAAAGCCGCCGGCGCCGTGGCCTTTTCCGATGACGGCAGCTGGGTGGCGGACGGCAACCTGATGCGGCGGGCGATGGAATACGCCGGGATGCTGGGAGTACCGGTTATTTCGCACTGTGAGGACCCGTCTTTAGCGGCGGGCGGGGTTATGAATGAAGGATATACGGCGACGGTTATGGGCCTGCGGGGTATGCCAGCGGCCGCGGAAGAGGCGGCGGTTGCGAGGGATATCATTCTAGCGGAACTCACCGGATGCCGCCTCCATATAGCCCACGTCAGTACGGCGGGAACGGTGCGGCTTATCCGGGAGGCGAAGGCCAGAGGGGTTAAAGTGACGGCGGAGGTAACGCCGCACCACTTTACGCTGACTGATGAAGCGGTAGGAGGGTATGACACCAACGCCAAGGTGAACCCGCCTCTCAGGACGACGGCGGATGTGGCGGCTGTAATAGGGGGACTGGCCGACGGGACCATCGACGTCATTGCCACCGATCATGCCCCACACAGTCTGGAAGAGAAAGAAAGAGAATTCGACGCTGCGCCCTTCGGGATTGTGGGATTAGAGACCGCCGTAGGACTGGTTTTTAGTCAACTCATAAATCCGGGGGTTTTAACTCTTACGCAGGCTGTTAAAAAACTGACGGTAAACCCTGCTTCCATCCTTGGGCTTCCGCCGGGGGCCGTCGTTGAGGGGTCGGTTGCCGACCTGACAATAATTGATCCCGGGCGGGAAATCCGGGTGGACCCGGCAGATTTTATTTCGCGGGGAAAGAATACCCCTTTCACCGGGAGGATGCTAAAAGGGATTCCGGTCGGGACCGTTTCAGGAGGTCGCTGGATTACCACGGATGCTTCCATAGATAGGATCCACGAAAAATGGCAAAAAGAATTAACCACAGAGGCACAGAGCACACAGAGGGGGAGAACGGAATTATAGGTATTCATTTTTGTTATTTAGTCTTGACATTTCTGGACTCTGTGAACTCTGTGTCGCTGTGGTAAAAAAGTTTAGTTCAGGTTTATCTGGTTAGGAATGACGGAATCACTGCGGGTTTGAAGGAGTAGCGCATGCAGGCCTTTGGCCGGTATAAACGGAAGAATAAAAATCTACGTGTAAATAGTGATTTAACTGTTGTCACATATTCATTTTCTTGATACATGGCGTTCTTGGCGTATTGGCGGTTGATTTATTTACAGGGGAGGGCGATTGATGCGAGGGGCTCTTGCGCTCGAAGACGGGACCGTGTATGAAGGACTCGCTTTCGGTGCCGACGGCGAAAACTGGGGCGAGGTGGTTTTCAACACCGGGATGACCGGTTATCAGGAGGTGCTGACGGACCCATCTTACTGCGGGCAGATCGTAACGATGACCTATCCCCTCATCGGGAATTACGGGATTAACGAAGAGGACTTTGAATCCCTGCGTTCTTTTGTACGTGGTTTTATTGTACGGGAGGCGTGTGGAACTCCTTCCAACTGGCGGTGCCGGCTCAGCATTGACGCTTACCTTGCCGGGCAGGGGGTAATCGGGCTCGCCGGAATTGATACGCGTTCACTTACCAGGCGGTTAAGACATTACGGTACGATGCGCGGGGTTCTCAGCACGGTTGATTTTGACTCGGAAAGCCTGGTGCAGAAGGCCCGTGATTGTCCGGTTTTAACCGGTCAGGCACTGGTGCCGGAGGTTTCGACGCAGCAGCCGTTCGTCGTTCCGGGCGGCAACCGTTACCGGGTGGTGCTGTTTGATTTCGGGGCGAAAAGAAACATCATCAGGTGCCTCAATAACCGGGGTTGCGACGTCGTAGTGGTTCCGCCGCACACGACGGCGGCGGAGGTTTTAAGTTATGATCCGGACGGCGTTATGCTTTCCAACGGCCCGGGGGACCCGACGGATGTAATTTACGCCGCGGGCACGGTACGGGAGTTATTCGGCAGGCTGCCGGTTTTCGGCATCTGCCTCGGCCACCAGGTGCTGGGACTGGCTTTCGGCGGGCGGACTTACAAGCTTAAGTTCGGCCACCGGGGCGTCAACCACCCGGTAAAAGACCTGGTTAGCGGAAGAGTTTACATAACATCGCATAACCACGGCTTTTCGGTAGACGCCGATTCCCTCCCGGAGGAGGTTCTGGTTTCCCACGTGAATATTAATGACGGAACGGTTGAAGGCTTGCGGCATCGGCACCTGCCGGTTTTTTCGGTGCAGTATCATCCGGAAGCGGCGCCGGGTACGAACGATGCTGAATACTTATTCGACGAATTTATTGAGGTTATGGGTCGCGAAGGGAGATAAAGAATGCCACGGCGGAACGACCTGAGAAAGGTAATGGTTATCGGCTCGGGCCCGATAATCATCGGTCAGGCGGCGGAGTTTGACTATGCGGGAACACAGGCCTGCCGCTCCTTGAAAGAGGAGGGGCTTGAAGTCGTATTGATTAATTCCAATCCGGCAACCATCATGACTGACGCTAACATGGCGGATAAGGTTTATATAGAGCCGCTTACCCCGGAGTTCGTAGCCAAGGTCCTGCGTCGGGAACGACCGGACGGTTTACTGCCGACCCTCGGGGGACAGGTAGGGCTTAACCTGGCGCTTGAACTCAGTGACGCCGGGATAATCGATGAAGTAGGCGTAGAACTGCTGGGAACGCCCCTTGCGACCATTAAAAAGGCCGAGGACCGGGAGCTTTTCAAGGCGATGCTTCAGGAAATCGGTGAACCGGTGCCGCAAAGCGGCATTGTGTCGAACCTTAAAGACGCGGCAGCCCTTTCCGCGGAAATCGGTTTTCCGGTGGTGGTACGCCCGGCCTACACCCTTGGCGGCACAGGAGGCGGTGTGGCCAGGGATGGGACCGAACTCGCGGACATTGCGACCAGGGGTCTTAAACACAGCATCATCCACCAGATATTAATCGAACAGTGCGTTGCGGGGTGGAAGGAAGTCGAGTATGAGGTGATGCGTGACGGGGCGGATAACTGCATTACAGTCTGCAACATGGAAAACTTCGACCCCATGGGCGTACATACCGGCGACAGCATCGTAGTGGCCCCGTCACAGACGCTGAGTGATAAAGAATACCAGTTGCTGCGGACCGCCTCCTTGAAGATCATACGTGCCCTAGGGGTCGAAGGCGGCTGCAACATCCAGTTCGCTTTGGATACCGCCAGTTATCAGTACTATGTCATTGAGGTCAATCCACGGGTTTCCCGGTCTTCGGCGCTGGCCTCCAAGGCCACGGGATACCCGATCGCCAAAGTCGCAGCCAAGATCGCGGTCGGCCTGAGGCTGGACGAGATAAGGAACGCGGTAACCGGAAAGACTTACGCCTGTTTTGAGCCGGCGCTTGACTACCTGGTGGTTAAATTCCCGCGCTGGCCGTTTGACAAATTCGCGCTTGCGAACAGGGCGCTGGGCACGCAGATGAAGTCCACGGGTGAGGTCATGGCGATCGGCCGGACGTTCGAGCAGGCGCTTATGAAAGCCGTGCGTTCACTCGAAATCGGCCTGTTCAGCCTCGTTTTACCCGAAGCCGGCAGGCTGGAGGATGAGGAAATAGAGCGAAAACTGGCCGGTGCGCATGACGAGAGGATTTTCATTGCGGCCGAGGCCCTGAGACGCGGCTTCACCGTGGAGCGGATCGCTGCTCTTTCGAGAGTCGATGTCTGGTTCCTTGAAAAGATTAAAAATATCGTTAGCGCCGAAGAAGGCTTGCGGCGGATTGGACCGGAGGGGCTCGGTATTCCGGGACTCGAAAACGCCAAGCGAATCGGCCTGCCCGACTCAAGAATTGCGGAACTTACCGGCTTGAGTGAGCGGGATGTTCGCCGGAAACGGGAAGAAAACGGGACGAGTCCGGTATATAAAATGGTGGACACCTGCGCCGCGGAATTCGAAGCCGAAACCCCTTACTATTACTCCGCCTACGAAGCGGAGGACGAGGCACCCCCGGAGTCGGGCAGACGGGTGGTGGTTTTGGGCTCCGGGCCGATCCGGATCGGACAGGGGATCGAATTCGACTATTGCTCCGTTCACTGCGTCTGGGCTCTGCGCCAGGAAGGCGTAAAAGCGATAATCATCAATAACAACCCGGAAACGGTAAGTACTGATTTCGACACGGCCGACAGGCTTTACTTCGAACCCCTGGTGCCGGAAGACGTGATAAACATCCTGCGCAAGGAGCAGCCGGAGGGCGTGGTGGTTCAGTTTGGAGGCCAAACGGCGATAAATCTGGCCAAGACCGTTGCGGCGTCAGGTTTTAGAATTCTGGGGACCTCGGTTGACGACATCGATGCGGCGGAAGACAGGGAGAGGTTCGACAGCCTGGTGGAGGAACTGGGTATACCCCGTCCCGCTGGCGGCGCGGCCTATTCGGTAGGTGAGGCGGCGGCGGTGGCGCGTCGGGTCGGATTTCCGGTGCTGGTGCGTCCTTCGTACGTTTTGGGCGGGCGGGCGATGGAGATCGTCTACAGCCAGGATGACCTGGTTGAGTACATGCGGTCCGCGGTCCGGGTCAGTCCTGAGCACCCGGTGCTGGTTGACAAGTATATTTTCGGCAAGGAGGTCGAGGTGGACGGCATCAGCGACGGCACGGACGTGCTGATACCGGGAATAATGGAGCACGTGGAAAGAGCCGGCGTCCATTCCGGTGACAGCATCGCCGTCTACCCTTCACAGACCCTGAACCCGCAGATCGAAGAGAGGATAGCGGATTATACGACGCGTCTGGCCCGGGCGCTCAGGGTTCAGGGGCTGTTAAACATTCAGTACGTCATAGGCCCGAATAATCAGCCTTATGTCCTGGAGGTGAACCCGCGGGCCAGTAGGACGGTGCCTTATCTCAGCAAAATCACCGGTGTTCCCATGATCACCCTTGCAACTCGGGCGATTATGGGCCATCGGATAAAGGATTTCGGATATTCGCCCGGACTATACCGAAAGATGCCGTACATCGGGGTCAAGGTACCGGTTTTCTCTTTCGCAAAGCTGCTCGATGTCGACGTTTCTCTCGGGCCGGAAATGAAGTCTACGGGCGAGGTCATGGGAGTGGACAGGGATTATGCGGCGGCACTTTACAAAGGCTGTCTGTCTGCCGGGTACACCTTCCCGCAGGGGGGCACGCTCCTGGTAACGGTTTCGGACCGGGACAAAGAGGAAACGGTCGCCATCGTTCGCGAACTTGCCGATTTGGGCTTCCGGATTCTATCCACGGTCGGAACATCAAAGGCGCTCCGATCTCACGGTATACGTGTACAGACGGTTAAGAAACTGCATGAAGGGTCGCCGAACATCGTGGACCTTTTGCGCTCGGGGAGTATCAATCTGGTGCTGAACACGCTTACCCGGGGGAAGATGCCGGCACGCGAAGGATTCCGCATCAGGCGGACGGCTGTGGAACTGGGTGTCCCCTGCATCACGTCGCTCGATACGATGCGGGCCATTGTCGAAGTAATGAAAGCCAAAATGCGCGGCGAATTCATCCCGGTGGTGCCCCTTCAAGAATACCATTTCGGGGAGGCAAAGGCGTGATTTACGAGGTGGAGGTTGTAACCCAGCGGAAGGTAGCCACGGACTGCTACCGGCTCGAGATATATGCTCCGGAAGTCGCCGCGGCGGCACAACCCGGACAGTTCCTGATGGTCAAGACCGGTTTCACGCTCGACCCGCTTTTACGACGACCGCTGAGCGTCAACACCGTTGATCGTACGCGCGGGCTTGTAAAAATACTTTACCGGGTGGTAGGGCGGGGCACGTCGCTTATGGCCGGTAAGAAACTGGGCCGGCGTATGAATATTCTGGGCCCCCTGGGAAATGGCTTCACGATTCCTTCTAAGGGAAGCTTCGTCGTTGTTGCCGGAGGGCTGGGGATCGCTCCGCTGCTATTTCTGGTACAGCGTTTGAGGGCACTGGGCAACGAGGTTACGGTCTTTTACGGCGCTCAGAATAAATATCAGCTACTGCTTATGGATGAGTTAAGCGGTCTGCGGGTAAACCTGGTTACGGCGACCAACAACGGTTCGAGCGGTTATAAAGGGACGGTGGTCGACCTTCTCCGGGCGCAAGGCATACCGCCTGCCGAGATCGTTTACGCCGCGGGGCCGCCGCCTATGCTGAAGGCGCTTTCAGGGTTGTTAGGGGAAGCGGGCGTGCTGTGGGCGGAGGTGACGCTCGAGGAGCGAATGGGCTGCGGCGTCGGTGCATGCCGGGGGTGCGCCGTCAAAATTGCGGGTGAGGAAGGCCCTACATACAAAAGGGTTTGCCACGACGGTCCGGTTTTCCGGGCGGAAGAGGTGATCTGGGAATGAGGCCTGCTCTTGACGTTGAGATTGCGGGTTTAAAGCTGAAGAATCCGATCGTGACCGCTTCAGGCACCTTCGGGTTCGGGCTCGAATACGAGCCCTATGTCAACCTGGCCGCGCTGGGCGGTGTTGTGTTGAAAAGTGTAACCACCAACCCCCGCCAGGGCAATCCGCCGCCCCGGGTTACCGAAACACCGGCGGGGATGCTTAACAGTATCGGTCTCCAAAACCCGGGGGTAACCGAGGTTATCGACCACTACCTGCCCGAACTGAGACGTCGAAGGGTTAAGGTTATCGCAAGTGTCGCGGGGGAAACAGCCGAAGAGTACGAACTGGTGGCAGGACGATTGGCCCATGCCGGGGTCGATGCCATTGAGATTAATCTTTCCTGTCCGAACGTAAGCCGCGGGGGAATGGCCTTCGGTGCGGATATGGAGGTCGTGAAGTCTGTTACCGGCCGGGTTAGGGCGGTCTCCGGTGATCTGCCGGTATTCGCCAAGCTTGGAGTTTTAGGCAAGGACGTGGTGGAGGCGGCGAGGACCGCGGCGCTTGCCGGGGCGAGCGGTGTTTCGTTGATCAACACCCTTCCGGGGTTGGCCGTAGACATAAAGAAAAGGCGGCCTGTTCTGGGTAACATTACCGGAGGTCTCTCCGGACCGGCCATAAAACCGGTGGCCCTTTGGGCGGTATGGCGGGTATACAAAGAACTTGGGCTACCGATTATAGGGATGGGCGGGGTAACAACCATTCAGGACGTCCTTGAATTCATTATGTGCGGTGCGACCGTGGTGGCGGTGGGAACAGGCAACTTCGTTAACCCGCGGCTCACAATGGAACTCGCTGCAGGGCTGGATCAGGCCCTGGCGTTGGAAGGCATTCAGGATATCAAAGAACTTATCGGCGCCGCTCATTTGGGAAGTGAGAGGTGAGAGGTCGGAGGTTGGAGGTGAGATGGGGGAATGAAACAGAATAAAGACCGGCTGATAGTGGCCCTGGACGTTGACGGCTGGGAAAGGGCACGCGACCTGGTCGGACTGCTTTCCGGGCAGGTCGGCGGTTTTAAGGTGGGGATGCGGCTTTTTTACCGGGTAGGACCGGAGGCGGTTTCTTACCTCCGGGGGAAGGCCCCGGTCGTTTTCACGGACCTTAAACTCCACGACATACCTTCCACGGTGGCGGGCGGCGTACGGGTGTTGACCTCCCTGGGCGCAACGCTGATCAACGTTCACGCCTCGGGCGGGAAGGCGATGATGCAGGCTGCGCGCGAGGCGGCTTCGACGGAAGCGCTGCGTCTCGGCATAGCGACGCCGAAAATCATAGCGGTAACGGTATTGACAAGTCTTGACGAAAAGGCGTTGCAGGACGAGGTCGGAATCTCCGGAACGGTCGCAGAACAAGTAGTAGTGTGGGCGCGTTTGGCGCGGGAATGCCGTCTCGACGGGGTGGTCGCCTCGCCACAGGAGGCTGCCTCGGTCCGTGAAGCATGCGGCCCCGATTTTTTAATCGTCACGCCGGGAGTTCGTCCTGACGGTTCGCCGTTAAGAGACCAGCGGCGGGTTATGACCCCTGCGGCGGCCGTAAAGGCGGGCGCGGATTACATCGTGGTGGGCAGGCCGGTACTTGAGGCGCCGGACCCGCTGCGGGCGGCGCAAGAGATAGTTGATTCTTTGGAGTAAAGTGAGTGATTCGTTTGAACCAAGCTGAAATTCGTGCGTTTTTTGAAAAGACAAGAGCCATCCTTTCGGGGCATTTTATCCTTACTTCAGGACGGCACAGTGATACTTACATCCAGTGCGCGCTGGTGCTCCAGTTTCCGGAATGTGCGGCACGCCTCGGGTCAGCGCTTGCCGCGCGATTCAAAGGAGCTGAAATGGAATGCGTTGTCGGGCCGGCGTTGGGCGGTATCATCGTGGCGCATGAGGTGGCGCGAGCGCTCGGGGTGCGGGCGGTTTTCACCGAAAGAGTGGACGGGGCGATGCGTTTGAGGCGCGGTTTTTACGTGGCCCCGGGTGAGAAAGTTCTGGTGGTTGAGGACGTCGTTACAACCGGCGGGTCGGTGAAGGAAGCGGCAAAAGCCGTTGAGGATCTCGGAGCGAGGATTACAGGTTTTGGCGCCCTGATTGACCGCAGCGGCGGAAAGGTAAGTTTTCCGGCACACTTCAACACCCTGTTCGAGGTCGACGCTCAGGCATGGGACCCGGCGGACTGTCCGCTTTGCGGTAAAGGTATTCCGGCGATAAAACCCGGAAGCCGGAAGTAGTTCTGCGATTCTTAAGATACTCTCCTAATCCAGAACGAAGCCTCTATGCGAAAAGAGTCTCATACAGGCGTCTGAAACCTCCGGATCGTAGAGAATTCCCCTGTTTTTTTCAATTTCCGCCAACGCCTTCGCTATTCCCAGCGCCGGACGGTAGGGCCGGTGCGAAGCCATGGCTTCAACCACATCGGCAACGGCGAGGATGCGTGCTTCGGGAAGGATATTTTCACCCTGCAAGCCAAGAGGATATCCGGAACCATTCAGCCTTTCGTGGTGCTGCAGTATAACCTGGGCGATCGGCCAAGGAAATTCAATTGTCTTTAATATGTTATAGCCGACCTCGGGATGGATTCTAATCAGGTTGAATTCCAGTTCGCTCAGCACCGCAGGCTTGTTGAGGATTTCGACCGGCACGCCTATCTTTCCGATATCGTGGACAATGGCTGCCATGTGTATCTCTTTCACCTTCGCGTCGTCACAGCCCATCTCTCTGGCTATCGCGCCGGCAAGGTCGGCCACTCGCCGCTGGTGTCCGGCGGTGTAAGCGTCTCTCATTTCGACGACCCTTGCCATTGCCCGGATTGTTTCTTCAATGGTTTTCTGAAGCCTTCGGAAACTCCGTTGCAGTTCTTCTTCGGACAGCTTGCGCCTGGTGATATCGTGGAGGTATTCGATTACCCCTTTGATCTCTCCCGTTGCCCGGTCTGTGCAGGGAAAGCAGTAAACGTCCAGCCACCCGACCGGCTTTTTTCCGGGACCCAATTTGGGCAGCACGCCGTAAGCCGGCTTGCCGGTTTTAAGTGTTTCCGCCGTGGGGCAGGACCTACAGCGTTCCTTTCGTCCCGAATACGCCTCCCAGCATTTTCTGCCGACGAGCGGCGTGGTGTGCACGTACCAGCGTTCCATCGTGGGGTTGACCCTGACCAGATTGAACTCCGTGTCCAGAATGCTTATCCCGTCTTGTATGCTTTCAAAAACGTTTGAAAGAAAATGTTCGTTATCTTTAAGCGCCTGTTGCGCACGTTTCAGGTCTGATATGTTACGCACCGAGCAGAGAACCCCTATCGATTTGCCCGCATCATCGATTACCGGAGTTTTAGCCACGTGCAGCCACTGTTTTCCGGTCGCTCCCGTTGTTTCTTCCTCCTGCAACCTGGTTTCTTTCATGTTCATGACCGCCAGGTCTTCCTGACGGTACTTTTGGGCCTCATCCGGCGGGAAAAGGTCATAATCCGTCCTGCCGATAATCTCTTGAGCCGGTTTTCCGAGGAAATTGCAAAACGCTTGATTTGCGGCAAGGTAGGTCAGATTCTGGTCTTTTAAGGCGAACTGATCGGGCGTCACCTCAAGGATGGTCTGAACCAGTTTTTGCTGCTTGCGCAGCGCCTTTTCCGCCCGTTTGATACTGGTGATGTCCGATAGCGACGCCAGGCTTTGTTTCGTTCCCGGGATCATCGAGATAGTGATAAACGTATCTTTTACGTTTCCGTTCCTGTCGAGGGTCCGGAATTCGTAGTTCCGCGGGGCCGTCTCGGGATCGATTCTTCGGCTTCTGTGGTAACCCTGCATCCGGGCTATGTCGTCTTCCAGGACAAACTCGGTCCAGCTCCTTTTTCCCTCTATTTCCTCCTTGGTGCAACCGACCAATTTCGCATATTGGGTGTTTGCCATGGAAACCGTTGTATCCTCTTCGATTATGGCTATGGCGGTGCCTGAGTTCTCAAAGATGGTGCGGTACTTGTTTTCGGAAGTTCGCAGGGCCTCCTCCGTCCGCCTGCGTTCGGAGATGTCCCGGACGATGTTGGTGAAGAAATACTCTCCCCCGGCCTGCCAGGTCGAAAACGATACCTCAGCCGGGAACTCGCTTGAGTCTTTCCTCAGCCCGACCATCTCGATCGTTCTACCGGTCAAGCCGGATTTCTCGGTTCTGATAAGTTCATTAACCTCCTTCATATATGCAGGCCGGAAACGTTTCGGTATTATCTTCGAAAACCGCTTTCCGACAATCTCCGAAGCTTCATAACCGAACATGTTTTGGGCGGCGTGGTTCCAGATAACGATCTTACCGTAGCGGTTGAAGCAGATTATCGCGTCGCTTGCGGATTGCGCGACCGAGCGGAAGCGTTCTTCGCTGTTTATAAGCAGTTCCAGGGTTCGGTTGTTGTGAAGGGAAACCGCGGCCATGTTGCTGAAGGCGGATATGATCCTGGCGTCCTTTTCCGAAAATCCGCCCTGTTTGTTGGCAAGAGTGAGCAGGCCGACGGTATTATCCTTTATTTGAAGAGGCGCGATCAACACGTTGTCAAGTCTTACATGCCCCGCCGGAAGCATGTGATCCCACTTGCTGTCGCGGAAGGAGTTCCTGCAGATGACCTCACCCTTGCGGCAGGCTTCTGCAAACAAGCCGCGGAAGGTGATTGGAACAGACGGGTCCACCGAACAGACAAGCGATCCGGTCTCAAGAAAAAGCGCTTCATACCGGGTCCTTTCTTCATTTAACAGGCCTATAAAACCAAGGTCGGCTCCTATCAGATTCTTGCAGGAGTCAAAGATCGCCCGTGATGTTTCCTTAAAATCCTTACATTCGAGCAGTACCTTTGCGCTTTTAAAAAGTTCATCGCAAACGGGGCAAAAATCATCCGCCCGCTGCGATGTTTCAGGCACAGCGGTTTGCCGGTCGGGTGTTGCGCCCTTAAATTCGTCGAGGCGCTTTTGCAAGGCATCGATCTCCGCCATTAATTGAGCCGGTGTTTTTTCTTTGTTGTGCATAGTTATTTATTAATCGGCAGAAAACCAGTGAAGATTAAGTTTTTATGCCTGTATATTTTTATAAGGGAGGAGTTAAAAACGTCTATCCGGCAAAAGCGCCGTCCTGGAAAATTGACGGTTTGCGGGTGGGGGGATTCCAGGGGCGGCAGTTGCTGCGGAGCGCCGCGCTCGAACGTGTCCTGTGTAAAACTGCCGGTATTGTGCCTGCAGCGATGGCGAAAAGCTTATCTCTTTTGTATACTAAGAGTTGAACAGCGATGGAAGGAGCAGCCTTTTGCCCGTAAGTTGTAATGCGAAAGGGTGAATAGTTACGTCGGTAAGAATCCTCCCGCGGCGTTTTGGTGAGTCTTCGGGATACGACGTGGTCGTGAATAAAAAAACAGCCACCGTACAGGACTACCTTGACGCAGTTAATGCGGCTTTTCAAAGCCTGAAGCTGTCGAGGCAGCGGAATCCGGGGCCGTCGGAGTGTTTCGGATGCGACCGGTGTTGCGCCGAACGGGCCCCGTTGACCATTATCGATTGCTTTGTCCTCTCGGCGGTGATGGAAGTAAAAACTTTGGGGGGGTTTATCTCGCGTTATACAACGGTAAGCGTAAGGGGGCCGGTCGTCGACATCACCCTGCGTCTGCTTGAGGATGGTCGCTGTATCTTTCTGGACCGCAGGAACCGAACCTGCCGGGTATACCCGGTCCGCCCGTTTGTCTGTCAGACCTTCATCTGCGCCCCGGCGCCGGAGCGGGTCATGGCGTTGCGGGAAGCGGTAACAAACAGGGGTGAAGACGAACTGGTGCGCCAGTGGTTAAGAACAAGACGTGTCGTACATTACGCCGAAAGTCCGGGGGTTGACGAACGAGACTGGCCGCAGACGCCTTTTTGCGGAAAATGGCGGTATGATCTAGTGCCGTTGCGCGAGGTGGTTCCCAAGAGACTTTGGCGGGAATTGCTCGCCAAGGGTAAAAGATGAAGGAAAGAAAGTCCTCAGTCCTAAGTTTTTAGTCCTAAAGTCCGGAAAAAGAAGAGATACGGGTTATGGGTTGCGAGTCTCGGGTTGCGAGTCTCGGGTTACGAGTTTCGGGTTGCGAGTTCGGGGGTTGGGGTTCTGAAATCTAGCCTCGAACCTTGAACTTAGAACTTTGAACTGCTTTCAGGAGGGGGCGTAAGATTGCCGAAGATCCGGATGCGTGTTATTATAACCGGACGGGTACAAGGGGTTTACTTTCGCGGTCACACCCGGGAAAAGGCACTGGAAGAAGGTGTAGCCGGCTGGATCAGGAACCTGGCTGACGGCTCGGTGGAAGCGGTTTTGGAGGGGGAGGAGAACGCTGTGGAAGCGGTTGTGGATTGGTGCCGCAAGGGACCGCCTTCCGCGCGCGTAAAAAGGGTTGAGGACATACGGGAGAGTTGGTCCGGTGAATTTAAAGGTTTCAACATCCGCTGGTGAAGTACCGGCGACTTTTGAAAAACGGGATGCGGGATGTCGGAAGCGAGAAACCTCGCATTGTTGTAGACACCAACGTGGTCATGGGCGGTTTGATAAACCCCGTTAAGGCATCCGGACGCGTCGTTGGTCTGTGGCTTGCGGGGGAAGTCATCGTCCTTATCAGTCCGGCGTTGAGGGCGGAATACCTTCATACCTTTTCGCGGATGCGTTTTGGTCCCATGGAGGCGGTGGAGCGCCGGGAAAGACTCCTGGGGGATCTGCTGCGCAATGAAAACCTGATTTGGACCGAGCCGGGTATTAGAGTCGCCGTGATCAGGGACGACCCTTCAGACAACCGGTTGCTGGAATGCGCGGCGGCGGGCCGGGCGGATTACATCGTATCGCAGGACAGGCACCTCCTGCAGGTAGGGGAATATGAAGGCGTTGTTATTCTCAGGGCGAGTGACTTTCTTGAACGTGAAAACCTATAAGAGTGTTACAAAACACCTTAGACGGTAGAAAGAAGATCTGCCGACTTTCGGTGGTTAATGCTTGAAAAGAACCCGGAGGCCGTGAAAACAAACATGGCGATGTCGGAAGTTGGATGCAAGAGGTCAGAATTCTAACCTCTAACATCTTGCCTCTCACCTCCAAACCAGGCAGGCGCCGTTTTGCAACAGCCTCCTATAACGAGAGGCCGTAAATTGGAAAAGCGCTATAACACCTTCCGGACGTTTCTGCGCGCGCACTTTTCATCACCGGTTAGCAAGATACCGCTGGATGCCGGTTTCGGCTGCCCCAACCGGGACGGTGCCGCGGGCAGGGGCGGGTGCGCGTTTTGTGTCAATCGGGCTTTCAGTCCTTTCGCGGGGCAGGAACTTTCGGTAAGGGAACAGATCCGGCGGTTTAAGGACGCACGACGCCGCGACGGACGGTATCTGGCCTACTTTCAGGCGTATACCAACACGTACGCGCCGGTGGAGCGTTTGCATCGGCTTTATGAAGAGGCGCTGTCGGACCCGGAGGTCGTCGGGCTGTGTGTCGCCACACGTCCGGACTGTGTGCCAAACCCGGTGCTTGATCTGTTGCAAAGCTATGCCTCCCGGTGGATGGTATGGGTGGAGTACGGGCTGCAGTCCTGTCATGATAAAACCTTGAAACGTATAAACCGCGGTCACGATTTCGCGGCGTTCGTCGATGCCGTGAAGCGTACCGGGGACCGGGGGTTATACATCGGCGCGCATGTGATTATCGGACTGCCGGGGGAATCCCGCGATGAAATGATCCAAACGGCGCGTTCCTTGAGCGCCGTCGGTGTCGAAGGGGTTAAGATGCACCACCTGCAGGTTTTTAGAGGCGCGTCCCTTGCAGGGGAATGGGAACAGGGCGGAATAAAAACCCTAGATGCGACCGAGTACGTCGTCCTGGCCTGCGATTTTATCGAGCACCTGTCTCCTTCAATGGTAGTCCTGCGCCTTGTGAGCGAAGCGACCGATGAAGCCTTACTGTTGGCGCCCCGCTGGGGGATAAGTAAAACCCGGGTGATAGAAGCGGTCGACAGGGAACTCCGGCGACGCGGTACGCGGCAGGGAAGCGCCCTGAGAGACGAGCGGTGATATTCATGGACTATTTTTGGGGAGGGATAAAATGCGAATAACCGTGTTGGTTGAAAACTCCGTCGGACGGACGCTTCCGATTGGCGGGGAACACGGTCTCAGCCTGTGGGTCGAGTATAATGGCCGTAAGCTGCTTTTTGATACCGGGCAGCGCGGGGCGGTGGTGCCCAACGCAGCCTTGCTGGGGATTGATTTGCGGGAGGCCGAAGCCATCATACTCAGCCACGGGCACTCCGACCATACCGGCGGGTTAAGGGACGCACTGGAGCATATCGGCAGGCGGGTACCGGTTTACGCCCACCCGGATGTCTTCAGCGCGCATCGGGTTTCGTCGCCTTCGGACAGGTATATCGGCATTCCGTATGTCAAAGAGGCTCTTGAGACCGCGGGCGCCGATTTTATCCTGACAGCGGAACCACTCGAGCTCTTCCCGGGACTGTGGCTCAGCGGGGAGGTGCTCCGGGAGTCGTGTCTCGATGCGGCTGATACCCGCATGTACGTTTACCGGGGCGATGAACGCGTGCCTGACCCGCTGGCGGACGATTTGAGCATTTACGCCGTCACATCCGTCGGGTTGGTGGTGCTGCTCGGCTGCGCCCACGCCGGGGTAATCAATATCATAGAACACGCCCGGGCGGTGACCGGCGTGGACAAGGTGGCGGCGGTAGTGGGCGGGACGCACCTCGGTCCGGCGGAAAACGTGCAATTAGAAGCCACCGTCTCCTTCCTCAAGGAACTCGATCTAAGCGTGCTGGCGGCCAACCACTGCACCGGCCTACCCGTGGCGGCACGCCTTGCGGCTGTCTTCGGGGAGCGTTTTGTTTTTGCGGCTTCCGGCGAGACCCTCGAGTTTTAGAAATATCTCTCTGGTTAGATTTTTATCGCAAGGACGCCAAGAAAATAATTTCTTACTATTTGGATTAAGGTTTTAGGTACGTATGCAGAAATTAGTAGTCATAATCCACAATTCATAATAGAATCGGGTTTAATCAATATAACTATTCAGGCAAGGATTCAGTTGAAAGCGTTTATTCTTCCACATTACCCGAGGGTGACTGACATGAAAAATGCCGATGTCTGCGACATCTTTAAGGGAATGGCCGAGGTTATGGAGATCCTTGGTGAGGACGCTTTCCGGGTTCGCGCCTATCGAAGAGCGGCACAAAACGTCGAAAACCTCTCCGAAGATATAAAAAACGTCGCCGCAAGAGGTGAGTTGACGGCGATTCCGGGAATAGGGAAGGAACTTGCGCGCAAAATCGAAGAGATCCTTGCCACGGGGACGCTTCAGAAATACGAGGCGTTGAAGAAACAGGTCCCGAAAGGCCTGTTGGAAATTATCGTGGTTCCCGGAGTGGGGCCGAAGACCGCCCGGCTGCTTTCCCTGGAAGCGGGTATCGAAAGCGTGGACGCGCTTGAACGAATGGCGCTTGAAGGCCGGTTGAAGGAGATCCCCGGCATTAAGGCAAAGACCGAGCAAAAAATCCTGCACGGTATCGCGCTGCTGCGCTCCGCCAGGGACCGCCGGCCGCTGGGGCTTATTCTTCCCTTTGCCCGAATGCTGGTGGCGGTCCTTGAGGACCGGGTTCCGGTGAAGCAGGCCGCCATTGCCGGAAGCCTTAGGCGCGGTTCGGAAACCGTCGGCGACATCGATATCCTGGTTTCATCCGGCCATCCGGATAAGGTGATGGAACTGTTTCTGGGATTGCCGCTGGTTGCGGAAGTGGCTGCCAGAGGGCCGACCAAAACAAGCGTGCGTACAAGAGACGGGCTGCAGATCGACCTGCGGGTGGTGCCGGATAAGAGCTTCGGCGCGGCGCTGTGTTACCTTACAGGTTCTAAAGCCCACAACATCAGGATCAGGGAACTGGGCGTCCGGCTGGGGCTGAAGATAAACGAATACGGGGTTTTCCGCGGACGGAAAAGGATTGCCGGGGCCACGGAAGAAGAGGTTTTTGCGGCTGTCGGCCTGCCTTTTATCCCTCCGGAGCTGCGGGAGGATCGGGGAGAGATCGAAGCGGGTTTGGCAGGAAGTCTCCCGCGGATTGTGGAACCATGGGAGATAAAGGGAGACCTTCACGTACACTCAAAGTACAGCGACGGTTCGGCTTCCCTCGGGGAGATAGCGGAAAAGGCGAGGCGGATGGGGCACCAGTGGGTGGCGGTTTGCGATCACTCCCAGTCCCTGAAGGTGGCCGGAGGGCTTGACCTGCAGGCGCTCGAAAGGAAACGGGCGGCCGTTGAGGCGTTCAACGCGCAAAGCGGCGATTTCAGACTCCTTTGCGGCGCTGAAGTGGAAATCGGTATGGACGGTCGGCTTGATTACCCCGACGAGGTGCTTGCGTCGCTCGATGTTGTCGTGGCCGCAATCCACACCGGTTTCCGCCAGGGGGAGGAGGTTCAAACACGACGGTTGTTAACCGCCATGAAAAACCCTTATGTTCATGTAATCGCGCATCCTACGGGAAGGCTTATCGGAGAACGGGGGGGCTATGGGGTCGATTTGGCGGCGGTGTTTAATACGGCGGCGGAAACGGCAACCGTCCTGGAAATCAACGCATATTATAAAAGGTTGGATTTGAACGACCATCTGTGCCGCACAGCAGCAGCGAAAGGCGTAAGGTTTTCCATCGGAAGCGACGCCCACCTGTTAAGCCATATGGACTTCATCTCGCTCGGGGTCGGCGTGGCGCGCCGGGGATGGCTCGGCCCGAAGCAGGTCGTAAACACATTGAGCCACCGCGAGTTGCTTGAATCTCTGAATGAAAAGAAACGTTTGTTCCAAGGATAGTTTGGCAAGAATAGGCTATGTGGAGAGCACTGAAGGAGCCGCCCATGCCGCGTTACGCACAAATGAAAAATGAAAAATTGCGACCCGTAAGCCGGTTACTTAGATCCCGAAGAGCAACATGAACGGAACGCGGCTCTACGAAAGAACGCTTATTTTAAAGGGAGTTACCCCGCGCGGAGCACACCGTGATGAATGAAAATGAGGACCCCTAAGTTGGTTACTTAGAAGCAGTAACGTAACAAAGGTGGAACGCGGCGAGAAACGATGCAGTGCAAGAAAGACCGGTGGAGACGAACCGGGAAATCGGGAAATGAGAAGTGGGAAGTTGGAAGTTGGCGGCAATGCGTTACTTATCGCCGCGCCTGCCGAAAGAAGAAAGTATTTTTAGAGGCTGTATGGAGGGGTATATATGGGTGAAATCAAGACCGCCTACGAAAAGGCTATGGAACGCGTGGAAAAAATGAATATCGCCGGTGTGGATCTGACGGACCTTGAGTATGTCCCCAAGGGTCACACCGCTGCGGCGATGTTTTTAGATGTAAAAGATTTTAACGTTGCCGCCGAGCTCGGAAAATACGAAGAAGACAATCGTGTATTCGTAAAACGAGGGATGGAAGAGACCTTTTTAAGGAACATCCAACTTCCGCGGGCCGATTTGACTCAGGAAAACAACAAGCGGGCCATGGAGGGTCTGATGGCGATAAAGCAGGACCGGTCTGCCCTGCAGCAGATCTTCAGCGAGCTGGAATACCTTTTTCATTACTATGAACAGTCTTTGGAGCACGCTTACGCCAACCTTAAAGAGAGTTATTCCGCCAGGCTGGAGCAGGCGCAGGACGCCCTTGAACGTCAGACGGGGACAAGGGTGAAGTACGATGTGGAGCGTCACCCGGGTTTCCAGGAGGAGTGGCTGAGGACCCAGGGCCAGCTTGACAGTCAATATGAAGCGGTATTGGCCGAACAAAAAACGAAGATAGGAAAAATCAATTGAGTGACAATTGCACATGAGTAAAACAGAAAAAGCGAGGCGAAAATCGATCAAACGCAACTTGCGCAACTACTTTCTCACCGGAATGGCGGTTATTCTTCCGGCCGCGGTTACCGTTTATATTTTATGGAAGATTTTTGGCTTTGTCGACGGGCTTATCGGAGGGTTGGTAGTCCGTTTCTTACCTTTTGGGATTCCCGGTCTCGGGCTCGTGATCACCGTGGTGTTGATCCTTTCCGTGGGCGTATTGGTCACCAACGTTGTCGGCAGGCGTCTCCTTTTTTACTGGGAGTCCGTGGTCTACCGGATACCTCTTGCTAATACCCTTTACCGTACCGCAAAAGAGATAGTCGATACCTTCAGCCAGGAGAAGAAACAGGTATTCCGGGAAGTCGTAATGGTCCGGTTCCCCCACCCGGAAAGCTGGGCGGTGGGCTTTCTCGTCGGTGAGGTCGGCGGGATAATCAGAAACGCCGTGGGCCAGGAACTGGTTAAGGTACTGGTGCCGCACGTTCCGGTGCCGATGTCCGGCTTCTTGATTTTTGTACCGAGGGAGGACATTGTATTTCTCAATATTCCGGTTGAAGACGGGCTGCGGATGATCGTATCCACCGGTATTATTGAGCCGAACAACGCCAGGAATGTTATTAAATCCGAGATCTGACGAATCAATAACCGGAAGCATATTGCAGTCTCGGTCCTAAACAAGCGGGGCGGAGTTTAGACAGGGGTTGTTGAGTGCCGTACGGGGAGGCAAGAAGGGGAGAGACGAGTCAGTTGATTGAATGGTTCCGGCAGCGGTTTGTCACCCCGTTTTGGATAGGGTTCCTTTTAAACCTGTCTTTTGAATCCTCCCGGTTGTTTATCCCCCTTCTGACCCGGGATCTCGGCGGAACGGTTATGGATGTCGGTCTCGTCGGCGCGGCTAACGGGCTGGCCTATTTCGCCGCCGCTTTTGTTTTCGGACGCCAGGCTGACCTTTTCGGCAGACTCCGCTTCATCAGAATCGGGCTCGCGTTGAGCGCCCTTGCTTTCCTCGGTCAGTTGCTTGCCCTGGACGTAGGCACCTTGCTGGCGGTGCGGACGGTCGTGGGATTTGCCCTGGGGATTACCACCGGGGCGCTGGTGGTCTTCGCCTACGAGAACCACGGCGGGGTGGGAAAGTTCAGTTCATTCGGCGCCCTGGGCCTGATTGCGGGATCCTTGGCTTCCGCAGTGTTAAAGGAGTATAATCTTCTCTTCGTCCTGAGTTTCTTCAGCTGTGCGGTGGCCTTCTTCCTCAGTCTGCATCTGGAAGAGTACAACAAGCTGCAAATCCCTCCTCCGCCGAGGTTCCTCACGGTCATCTGGCGCAACCGCGCCGTATACTGGCCTTTTTTCCTGAGACAGTTAGGGGCGTCCGCGGTCTGGATTATTTTCCCGCTGTTCCTTCGGGAGTTGGGCGCCGATAAATTCTGGATAGCGATGGTGGTCACCACAAACTATGCCGGTCAGGCGGTATTGATGGCCCTGATTGAACGCTTCACTGGAAGGGGAATGTTCCGGCTGGGGCTGTTTCTTTCCGGGATCGTCTTCTTACTCTACACCGCCGCCGCCTTTTATTTTCAGGTCATCCCGATGCAGGCGCTCCTTTCTCTGGCGTGGTCGATGCTTTACATCGAGGCCTTGGTTCTGCTCTTACGGTCGGGTGAGGAAAAAGGCACGGCCACGGGGATTATGGTCGCGACCACAAATCTATGCATGGCGGCGGGTCCGTTTATTGGCGGTTTTTTGTCGTCCGTCTGGGGTTACAGCGCGCCGATGTATGCCGCAGCCGCCTTGAGCTTTGCCGGCCTCTTGTGGGCCCCAAAAAACGTCCGACGCAAGAGAGCTTAGACGGATAGAACTTGGGGGTCCGTTCAAGGTTCAAGGTTCAAGGTTCAAGGTTAGAATCCGGTAGTAGTAGGTAGAATGTAGAATGTAGAATCAGGAACTCTGTACCTGTATTTTTCATCCTTCCTCCTCTCGCCCTTATCCTTCATCTTTTTTGTTTCCTAGTTCCCGGACTTGAATCATGACTCACGAATCCTGACCCGCGACTTTGCCTCCCGGACTCAGGAATGTCGACTTTAGACTCGGGACTTAATGCTTATCGCGACAGTAACCGTGTCCCCGCCTCCATCATAACCTGGGGTTGTTAGGTTTATTTTGGGGGTAGGGTATGGACCTGATCGGCGCGTTACTTCTGGTGCTTGCGGTGAACATTGACAGCCTTGGGGTGGGGATTTCCCTGGGGGCTAAGAAAATCCGCGTCCCTCTTATTTCTAACGTACTGATCGCTTCCATAACAAGCTTCGGTACGCTGGCGGCGCTTTTGGCGGGACAGTGGCTTTCAGGCCGGTTCTCATCGGTGTTGGGTAAATACATCGGCTGTATGGTGATATCGGGCATGGGGATCTGGGTCATATACGACGAGGTGCGCAGACGAAAGGCTTCGGGAGTATTACGCAAGAAGGAACCAGTACCGGAAGACTCAAGAGACGGTGATACCGACTCCCAGAAGCTGACGGACCTTTTGTTGACACCTCCGCTTGCCGACTCTGATTATTCAGGCCATATCGATATAAGGGAGGCCTGCCTGCTGGGCGGGGCCTTAACCCTGAACAACTTTGCCGGCGGGTTCGGCGCCGGCTTTCTGGGATTGCGCCCGGTATTCACCTCCTTTGCCGTAGCCTTTATCAGTCTGTTGTTATTGTGGTGCGGGTTGAAGGTAGGCGAGAACTACATCTCACGCTGGCTCGGCGGTAAGGCCGGAACAGCCGCCGGCGTCTTACTCATACTCATCGGCGGATACCAGTTGTTTATTTAAAATATGAGTAAGTTCATTGGTCTTTATAGAAAAAGAGGTCCGTCTCATTAGTATTTTGCAGATCGTATGGCCTCCTTGGGCGATAAAAATCCGCAAGGAAAGTGCGCGGTAGTCGCAGAATTTAAATAATTTGTTGAAATTTGTTGACCGTGGCAAAAGAATGTTTTAGACTGATAATAAGAGTGAATTATTTCACCACTTAACCAAAGAACACTCCCCGGTTTCAGGATCGACGCTTTTGACGAGCCTATCTTAAAGCGGAAGAGCTTCTAACCAAAAATTTATCGCGAGAAAGATCTTTCCCTGGTTACACGTGGGCCAGAAGGAAGGGTGTTTTTTTAATTTCCAGGCATGTTGGGATTCTTCTTCCCTAAGAAATCGACAGGATTAGACGAATTGGTTCTTTAAGGGGGGATCGCCGGAATAAGTACAAGCATTGAAAGAGTGTGTCCAAATAATTTCAAAGAGAGGGGAGACGTATGGGAGGATTCAGTCGTCGGGATTTCTTAAAACTTCTCGGCCTCGGAACGGCGGGCGTTCTCGGATATCCGATGGCCGGTTCCGCAGCAGAACTGCCCGCTGTGTCATTCGGCTACCACAAGCTGGTAACAGCCAGGGAGACGAGATCGGTTTGCGCTTATTGCGGCTGCGGCTGCGGCTTACTGGTTTACAGTAAAGGTAATAAGGTTGTTTCCATAGAAGGCGATCCGGACCACCCGATTAACGAGGGGGCTCTTTGCCCCAAAGGCACTTCAATCTCCGATGTTAACACCATCGTCGACGAAGGCAGGAACAGAACCGCAAACTCGCGCCGGGTGACCCAGGTGCTATACCGCGCTCGCGGCGGAACGGACTGGCAGGTCAAGGACTGGGACTGGGCGATTGAGGAGATCGCCAAACGCGTCAAGGCGACACGCGACGCCAACTTCGAAGAAAAGGACGCTAAAGGCGTCACCGTTAACCGTACCCAGGCGATCGCCCACCTGGGAAGCGCGTCCCTGGACAATGAGGAAAACTACGCCATCCATAAGTTCCTCCGCGGCCTCGGGGTCATTAACATCGACCACCACGCCCGTCTCTGACACTCCTCAACCGTGGCCGGTCTGGCCAACACATTTGGTAGAGGAGTAATGACCAACCACTTTATCGATTACAAGAACGCCGATGCCGTTCTGATGATCGGTTCCAATTCCGCGGAATGCCATCCCATGTCGATGCGCTGGATTTTAAAGGGTAGGGAAACGCGCGGCACAAAGCTGATTGTGGTGGATCCGAGGTTCACCAAGAGCGCCGCTTTAGCTGATATTTACGCTCCCATCCGGCCCGGTACGGATATCGCTTTCCTTCTCGGAATTATGAACTACGCGATTGAAAACAACCTTTATCACAAAGAATATATCGTGAATTACACGAATGCCGCCTATCTGGTAAGCCCGGACTACAAACTCGATAACGGCCTGTTCTCGGGCGCGACCGTAAAGGACGGGAAGGTAACGTATGACACCAAGTCCTGGGGTTATCAAAAAGACGGCGAAACAATCAAAAAAGACCCCACCCTGACCGACCCGAACTGCGTGTTCCAGGTTTTGAAAAGACACGTCGCCCGTTACGACATCAAGACCGTCTCCAGTATTACCGGGACGCCGGAGGACGTTTACAAGAAGGTGTGTGAAACCTACTGCGCAACGGGTACCCCGGGTAAGGCCGGCAATCTGATCTATGCCATGGGGATCACCCAGCATACGTACGGAAGCCAGAATGTGCGGGCTACGGCGATGCTCCAGCTTCTGTTGGGTAATATCGGCATCCCGGGCGGCGGTGTGAACGCGCAGCGGGGTGAGTCCAACGTGCAGGGCTCAACCGATATGGCGATGCTCTTTCACCTGCTGCCGGGGTATCTTGGCATGGTAGACGCCACAAAGCACACCAAGCTGCAGGACTACATCGATAAAGAAACCCCGAAGACCAGCTACTGGTCCAACACGCCTAAGTTTTTTATCAGTCAACTGAAGGCCTGGTTCGGCGATAAGGCGACTAAGAAAAACGACTTTTGCTTCGACTGGCTGCCTAAAACGGACGGGGCCGACCACTCCCACGTGGCCATCTTCCAGGACATAGCGTCGTACAAGGTTAAAGGTTTGTTCGCCTGGGGGCAAAACCCGCTGGTCGGCGGTCCAACTGCTGAAGCGGAGCGGAAGGCGGTGGAAAACCTGAACTGGATGGTTGCGGTGGATGTTTTTGAGACCGAAACGGCGGCTTTCTGGAAGCGCCCCGGCGCCAACCCCAAACAGATCAATACCGAGGTCTTTTTACTGCCGGCAGCCTTTTCTTACGAAAAGGAAGGCACGGTTACCAACAGCGGCCGCTGGGCTCAGTTCCGCTGGAAGGCGGTAGATCCGCCGGGCGACGCCAAATCCGACCTCTGGATCGCGGACAGGCTGTATAAGGCCGTACGGAAGCTTTATCAGGAGGGCGGAAAGTTCCCCGATCCGATTTTGAACATGGTATGGAATTACGATGCAACCGGTGTGGACGAGCCCGACGTGGCAAAGGTGGCTCTTGAGGTCAACGGCTATACGGTTGCGGACGGAAGCGCCCTGGCGACTTTCGCCAAGCTTACGGACGACGGCTCGACTGCATGCGGCTGCTGGATTTACGCCGGTTACTGGGCGGTGGATGCCGACGAGAAGGTAGTGGCTGCGAAACGGCGCAACCGGACCGATAAAAGCGGTTTGGGTCTCTATCCCAAATGGTCTTTCGCCTGGCCGGTCAACCGCCGTATCGTTTACAACCGCTGCGCAACAGACCCCGCCGGGAAACCCTGGGATCCCACGAGGGCGCTTATGTCCTGGGACGGCGCGAAGTGGGTCAACAACGATGTTGCGGACTATAACGCCACGGTGTCCCCCGACAAAACCGCGGCGGGTCCTTTCATTATGATCCCGGAGGGCATAGGGCGGCTGTTCGGGGCGCAGTACGGAATCAGGGCCGCGGGCTTGAAGGAAGGGCCGCTGCCCGAGCATTACGAACCGGTGGAAAGCCCTGTGTCTAATGCGATGTCCAAGCAGCAGAACAACCCGATGATCCTGAGGCGCAAGGGCGCCTTCGACAAGGTGGCGGCCACGGCAAGCCCCGATTTCCCATATGTCCTTACGACGTACCGGATGATCGAGCACTACCAGAGCGGCGCGGTGACCAGGAACTGTCCGTTGCTGGTGGAGCTTAATCCGGAGGTGTTCGTTGCTATATCGTCAAAACTGGCAGCGAAGCTGAAAATAAAAGCGGGAGATACCGTATCGGTATCCACAGCACGGGGCCAGATCAAATGCAAGGCATCCGTTCTGCCCGAGATCAACCCGCTCAAGGTGGGCGGGAGAGAGATCGAGATCGTCGGCGTACCCTGGCACTGGGGGTATCAGGGCCTCGGAAAGGGAGAATCGGCGAACGTGCTCACCGTTTCTCTCGGTGATGCGAACACCCAGATTCCGGAGTACAAGGCTTGTCTCTGCAATATCCGGAAGGCATAGATGAGTGTTGCAAGAAACAAGATGCCAGGGGCTATACAATCTCAAAGAAAGGATGGTTAGGAGATGGCTAAAGGCGTACTCGTAGATCTCGCGCAGTGTATAGGCTGTCGGAGTTGCCAGGTGGCCTGCAAGCAGTGGAATGATCTCCCGGCGGCGAAGACTTCATTCAGCGCCACTCGTGATAACCCTTTAAAGTTGTCAAAGACGACCTGGACGAAAGTTGAGCATAAATTCCTGAACACAAAAGAGGGACTGCAGTGGAAGTTTGTTAAAAGACAGTGCATGCACTGTTTGGAACCGGCTTGTGCGGCGGCGTGTTTCATGGGCGTCCTTAAGAAAACGCCCGAAGGCCCGGTCATCGTGGTTAACAACAAGTGCATCGGGTGTTACTACTGCAACGTCGCCTGTCCCTTCGAGGTGCCCAATTACGAATGGATCAAGGGAGTGCCGCGGGTTCAGAAATGCCGTCTTTGTTACGATCCGGGCGGGGAGTATGACCGGCTTGGACAAAACCGGAAGCCCGCTTGCGTGACGGCGTGCACCACGGGGGCTTTGAAGTTCGGGGACCGGGAAGAACTGCTTGCGGAAGCCAAGAGCCGCATCAGCGGCAACGCTAAGTATGTCGATTATGTTTACGGTGAAAAAGACGAAGGCGGTACGTCCTGGCTTTACATATCGAGCGTTCCTTTTGTGGAACTTGGTTTCCCGGACAAATCCAAGGGCGCCAGGTTGTGGCACACGATGCACAGCGCCAAGACCGGTTAAAAGCCTTACACATTATCGACGCGGAGGCAGTAAATGGAAGTTGAGCAGAAGTTTTCCCTCGATGACGTTATGTCGGTGTGGAGGGAACTCCTGGGTTTGAAGGATATGGTCAAGCCTTACATCACCAGGGCTCCGGGCCAAAACGACACCGATCGGTGGATCGCCGGAATGCCGTGGTTGATGATAGTTCCGCCCCGCATAGAAGAAGAACTCTTTTTCGGGGTAATTGATCGGATTTCCGGTGTTTTGAGGGACATGTATCCTCAACTGACGGAAGAAGTGGCAAACGGACTCGACGTCCTTCCCGAAGGACATTCGGAACGGCAGGCTTTCCTGGAGGGAATCCTGAAAAGGATCGAGTGTAAGGATGGCCGGGAAGACCCCTTTACATCTGTACCTTCCACGGAAATGGCCGGTTTTTTCGTAGGAGCTGCGGCGAAACTGTTTATGCGCGGTTATGCCGGTACGGTTTCCGCATGGGTTGAGGATGAGAAATGGCAGCGGGGCATCTGCCCGGTATGCGGCAGTCACCCGAGTTTTTCCGAAATAGAAGGGGAGCGCCGGGTGCGGTATTTGTACTGCGACCTTTGCGGCACAAGGTGGAGATACAACAGGATCGGGTGCCCTTTCTGCGAAAAGAGCGATGAGGAGCAGAAACTGTTGGTGCTTGAAGGGAGCCAACAATACCGTGTCTATTTATGTGAGAACTGCCGGAGCTATCTCAAGGCTGTTGACGCAAGGCACAGCCGGCCGGAAGATCTCCTGCTTGAAAACATCAAAACCATGTTTATAGATCTTCTTCTTGCCCGTGAAGGGTATGGTAATGCTGCCTGCAACGGTGAATCGACAGATGCGACCAGGGGAGGTAAATCCCTTTCAGGCCCATAGCGGGAGGGCTGCCGCAGCCGGAAGCCCTTCTTCCCGACGGAAGCCGGGGGATCCTCCAAAATCACGGTGAAAGGAGTTAAACGGATGAAAAGACTCTTATTCGGCCTTGCGCTGGCGGTAGCCGGATTGATTGTGGTCGGACTCACTAACCAGGGCTCGGACCCCGTGAACGCGACCCCTTCGATGGGAAGCAATTGCGCTGCTTGTCACGGGTCGAATATTCCCGGGACAACAACAAAACCGACTACGACAACCACAAAACCGACCACGACAACCACAAAACCGACCACGACAACCACAAAACCGGCGACAACGACTACGACTTGCGCGAAGTGCCATCCCACGGTTAAGAGCCCCTCGTCCGGCATGTCTTGCGAGACCTGTCACAGTGGCGGCGCGGCGCACATGAAGGCGCCGACGAAAGTCAAGGTAAAAGCGACTTTACAGGGGGCACAGGCCTGCGCATCCTGTCACAAGGGCGCGAATAGATAAGTAGAAATAATAGCCTTACGAACACCAGGGGGAAACTTTAAACGGTTTCTCCCTTCTTATTTTAAAAGACTGATTGTGGGTAATTCTAAAAGAGGAGGTGGTACACATTGCGTCCTTTATCGCAAATTTTCCTGACCGTATTATTAATCCTGTTTATCGCCAATGCGGCGCGGGCTGATCAGTACCGTGCCGAGCCGCAGGAATGCAGGGTCGTGTGCTACGGCACATATCTTGCCGTTCCTTTTGATGATTTCGCCATCCTTACGGGGAACGGGGCCGGTGTTCTGCGGTTTTACAGCCCGTTCTTTCCACGGCATTCGCGGGAGGTTTCGATACAAAGCCGTCTATCGTCAGGCCAGCCATTTAAGGAAGAACTGGTCAGAAGATGGACTTCCGAAGCCGAGTCCTTCATCCGGAAAACCGGGGCGCAGGCGGAACCGATGAAATGCTGGGGGGCTCCCAATTGGAAGATACTGCTACCTGAAAACGGCGGACCAAGGGTTACGACAAAAGAATTCAGTGACCGAGACCGGGCGAGGATGTATCGGTGGTGGAACGCAGAGCTTGTCGACTTCAGGGCCGCGCCCAGGAGGGGGTGGGACCTTCTGTCCAACCCCGTTTCCGGAAGAGCGGTATACACGCTCCGTTTGTATTCTTCGGGTTATCACCTGGGAGAGTAATGCAAAACAAACTAATCCGGTAGAAAGACAACCCAACGTCTTGCAACAGTCTCCTGCCGGAAGAGCAAGGGGCCGGGCGAACCGGTCTAACGAAAGGACGTGTCACCGGTGCCTTCTTTCGTCCCAGAGGTATTGATGGTACATAAAACCGCACTCGACTACCCACTAGGCAGGGATGTGAAAAAGCGGCTGGAGGACCGGGGCGTACATACGATTGTTTACGACGGGAAAATACCTGCACTGGTCCGGAAATCGTTCAGAGAAGGTTTTCTGTGCAGTAAGAGGATGATGGTTCTCTCCGTCTGGAAGGATCGCGGCTTTCAGACCTGCAGGCCGTCGGCCGATTACCAGTTGCCGCTGGTTTCCGGATGCCCGGGATTGTGCGAGTACTGCTATCTCAATACGAACCTCGGGCGCAGGCCGTATATAAAGATAAACGTTAATGTCGGGGACGTCCTGCGCCGGGCAGGAGAATACGTGAGGGAGCGCCTGCCGGAAGCCACGGTCTTCGAAGGCGCGGCAACGTCGGACCCCGTTGCGGTTGAGGGTTGGACGGGGTCGCTCCGCAGGGCGGTGGAATTCATCGCATCACTCGACGGCGCCGGGTTTCGTTTTGTTACGAAATACACCGACGTTGAGGGACTTACGGGAATCACACACGGCGGCAAGACGGAAATAAGGTTCAGTATTAACTGCGATCCGGTGATCGCGAAGTATGAAACGGGTGTGCCGCGTCTGACTTCGAGGCTCAAAGCCGCCGGGGTTTGCGCCCGCGCCGGGTATCCGGTCGGTTTTTTGGTCGCGCCCATATTCTACTTCGAGGGATGGCGCGGGGAATACAAAAGGATGTTAAGAGCAGCAGCGGAACAACTTGGGAATAACATATCCACCTTTGAACTCATTACCCATCGTTTTACCGTCCGGTCCAGGGATATAATCCGGCAGGCGTACCCGGAAACGCAGGTTCCCCTGGACGAAACGGAGCGCGTTTTCAAGTTCGGACAGTTCGGTTACGGGAAATACGTCTACCCCCCGGAGTTGTACGCTGAAATAAAGGAGTTTTTCACCGCAATAATAGCCGAATTATTTCCACGCGCCAGGATGCTCTATTTCGTCTGACCCTACAAAAAGCCGTAATGGGGTAAACCCGTCAAGGGAAGGCTCCCCCCCGAAGAACGGCGGTTATTTTTACGAAAAAACTTTTGTTCAGCCTTTGATGGGTTGTGGCGCGTCCCGGCACGTGGTACCATGGTTCAAGAAAATATTAGTTGTAAGTCGCGGGTCAAGTCCTCAGTCGGAAGTCCTAAGTCCAGGAAGGAGTCACGAAACGGAGATTGAGTCACCAGTCTTCAGTCGAAATTCCTGAGTCCGAAGAACAGTCACGAGTTGCGGGTCTGGAAGTAAAAGAGATACGGATTATAGTTGCGGGTTCCTGGTTCCGGATTCCTGGTTCCGATTCTTATTCGATATTCTATGTTCTATGTTCTAACTGCTAACTACCGGCTATGAATTCTAACCTTGAACGAATCCATAAGGCTTGCGCTCAAGCTAATAGCGTAAAAAACAGAAAAGCAACCTATCGTAAAGTCTTAAGGCGGGGGATAAGATTGCTGTTTACCACTCTGACGGTTGAAGAGGCGCGGAATAAGGTCAAGGAATGCATAAAACCGTTGCCCGTCGAACGGGTGACGCTCGGTGCGGCATCGGGCAGGGTGGTGGCGGAGGAGATTCATGCGCCGGAAGACGTGCCCGGTTTTGACCGTGCGACCATGGACGGATTTGCGGTGCGGGCGCAGGATACCTTTGGCGCTACGGAGGGACTCCCCGCATACCTGAGGGTGACGGGTGAGGTCTTGATGGGCCGTGCCCCTGAAGGGGCGGTGCATCCCGGCGAGGCCTGGCGGATACCCACCGGCGGGATGTTGCCGGAAGCGGCTGACGCGGTGGTAATGGTCGAATACACCGAAGAGGCGGGTCCCAGCAATCAGGGCTCTGAGTGCTGGGTTGCGGTTTTGCGGCCGGTGGCGCCGGGGGAGAACCTGGTACGCAGAGGTGAGGACGCGCGGTCCGGCGAGAAACTGATCGCGGCGGGGATGCGGCTACGGGCTCAGGACATCGGGCTTCTCGCCGCCTGCGGCGTAGGAATGGTGCCGGTGCGGCGTCGGCCCGTGGCGGCGATAATCGGTACCGGCGACGAGGTTGTGGGTACGGAAGTCGCGCTTAAACCCGGACAGGTGCGCGACGTTAATACGGTGGCGCTTGCGGCGGCGGTGGAGGCCGCGGGCGGGCGCCCCGAGGTGTACGGCGTGGTGCCGGACGAACTCCCGGCGCTGCAAGCCGCGTTGCAGCGGGCGGTAGCGGGCAGCGATATGGTTCTCCTGTCGGGAGGCAGTTCGGTTGGGACGCGCGACCTGACGCTTTCAGCAATCTCTTCGCTGGCCCAGGCAGAAGTCTTGTTCCACGGCCTCGCCGTGCGTCCCGGAAAGCCAACCGTCGGGGCGGTGGTAGGCGGCAAGATGGTTTTCGGCCTGCCGGGTCACCCGGTATCGGCGCTTGTGGTCTTTGAGGTGTTGGTGAAGCCTTTTATCGAACAGGAAGGCTGCCGTCGCTTACCCCTGAAGGCGGTGCTAAAGCGTTCCCTGCATTCGGCGCCCGGCCGTGAGGACTATGTAAGGGTACGGTTGACTTTGGAAAACGGCGGGTTGGCGGCCGAACCGGTCCTGGGCAAATCTGGCCTGATCGCCACGTTGAGCCGCGCCGACGCCCTCGTGCGCCTGCCGCTTGACGCCGAAGGGGCGCAGGCGGGCGAAATGGTGGATGTTTTTCTGACATAATCACGAGTCCGCAAGAGGAAGTATTCTATATTCTGACTTCTATATTCTGTCTACTGTCTACCAAATACTGACTACTGAATTCTAACTTTGAACGTTGAACTTTGAACTTTTTCGGAGGTTGGAATTGAAGCGGGAAATATATCTCGAAGAAAAACCGCTCGAAGAGGCGAAGGAAGGTTATCTGGGGTTTTTAAAAGATCTTGGGGCGCTTGACTTCGGTTCGGCGGAGGAACTGCCGGTGAAGGAATCTTGCGGGAGGGTTACCGCCGCGCCGGTGTTCGCCGCCATCTCACACCCTCATTTCCATGCCGCGGCGATGGACGGTTTTGCGGTGAGCGCCCGGAAGACCTTCGGGGCCGCCGAGCAGAACCCCATGTTGCTGCGGGAAGGGGAGGAGGCGCTGCCCGTGGACACGGGCGACGTGCTTCCCGGGGGATGCGACGCCGTGATTATGATCGAAGACACACACGAAATAAAACCCGGCGTCATCGAGATCACGGCGGCGGTTTTTCCATACCAGAACGTCAGGGTCATGGGGGAAGACGTGGTGGCCACCGAGATGCTCCTGCCCGCGAACCACCTTATCCGCCCGGTGGACGTGGGGGCGATGCTCGCCGGGGGTGCGGGTACCGTTGCCGTTCACCCGCAGCCGCGGGTGGCGGTGATCCCCACCGGCACCGAAGTGGTGGAGCCGGGAACTTCACTCAAGCCGGGAGACATCGTGGAGTTTAATTCGGCGATGCTGGGGGAGATGGTGCGCGAGTGGGGCGGCGTTCCGGTGCGCTACGGGATTGTGCCTGACGATTTTGCGGCGTTGAAGGAAGCGGTGGCCAGGGCGGCTGCCGAGTGCGACGTGATTGTTTTAAACGCCGGTGCTTCGGCCGGCAGAGAGGACTTTTCGGCTTCCGTGGTCCGGGAGTTGGGAAGTCTGTATGCACACGGCGTGGCCATTAAACCGGGCAAACCGGTGGTGCTGGGGGCGGTAGGGAAGAAACCTTACCTGGGGATTCCGGGTTATCCCGTTTCTGCGGTGTTGAATGCCGAGCTTTTCGCCGGCCCGGTGATTATGACAAAACAGGGGCGCGTTCCCGCGGAGCGGGAGAAGATAAGGGCGGTGCTTTCGCGCCGGGTCGTGTCGCCCGCCGGTGTTGAAGAGTTCGTCAGGGTAAAGCTCGGCAGGATCGGCTCTGCTGTCGTTGCTACGCCTCTCGGCCGCGGCGCCGGGCGCCTGCTCACGCTCGTACGCGCCGACGGCATCCTGAGGGTACCGCGATTTTCCGAGGGCTACGACGCCGGGAGCGAGCAGGTAATAGAGCTTTTAAGGAACCGGCGGGAGATCGAGGACACGGTGGTGGTTATCGGCAGTCACGACCTTGCCCTCGACATCATCGCCAACTTCCTGCGTTTGAAATATCCGGAGGCTTCGCTTTCCTCCGCCCACGTCGGCAGCCTGGGCGGGCTGCTCGCCCTTAGACGGGGAGAGGCCCACGTTGCGGGGACACACCTGCTCGACGAGACGACCGGGGATTACAATATCCCATACGTTCAACGGTATCTGGAGGACGTTCCTGTGGCACTGGTCAACCTTTCCTACCGGGAGCAGGGTTTTATCGTTGTTCCCGGGAACCCGAAGGGAGTGCGGGACTTCGCGGACCTGGTCAGGGAAGGCGTGCGCTTTGTCAACCGTCAGCGGGGGGCCGGTACCCGGGTGCTGCTGGACTTCAATCTTCAGCGTACGGGAATAGATGTCCGGCGGATTGAAGGGTACGCAAGGGAGGAATACACCCACCTGGCGGTGGCGGCGGCGGTTGCGGGCGGCACAGCGGATACCGGGCTCGGGATCAGGGCGGCCGCGGTGGCGCTGGGTCTCGATTTTGTCCCTGTTGCCGAGGAGCGGTACGATCTTTGCGTCCTGCGCGAGTACTGGGATGGTAAGATAGGTGAACAACTGCGGGAGGTCCTGTTAGACCCTGAGTTTCAGGCGGCGGTACTCGCCCGCGGGGGATACGACCTGCGTGACTGCGGGAAGGTTCTATACACACAGGGGCGGAATTAAGTCCCTGTGTCATAGTCAAGTCCTCGGTCCGGGAAAAAAGTCACGAGTCGCGGGTTAGATTCCGGATTCCAGGTTCCGCATTCTACCTTCTACATTCTATATTCTGTCTTTGTACTTTGTCCCCTAACCTTGAACCTTGAACGGTGAACCTTAAAGAAGTTCACCATGCGGTTAGGAGCCGCTCCATCAGAAGAATATAAATTAGAAGACCCGTAAGCTTAAAACTTAGAAGTATTATTGTAACTTGTACGGAGCGCAACGAGAAGTAATGCAGGGCAATGAAGACCGGGGAGACGAACCGGAGCGTACTGATTGCGTACGTGAGGATTCGGCTCACCGGGCTGACGCAGCAATGCGTTGCTTATCGTTGTGCCCCTCGAAAGAAGCACTATTTTTAAGGAGGACGGTTATGGAACTCACACATATAGACGCCGAAGGGAAGGCGCGGATGGTCGGGGTCGACGAAAAACCGGAAACCTTGCGGGAAGCGGTTGCGTGCGGCGCCTTACGTGTGGAACCCGAAACGCTCCGTCTGATCTCCGCCGGGGAGATTCCCAAAGGAGATGTTATAGCCGTGGCGCGGGTCGCCGGGATTATGGCGTCCAAGGAGACGCCGCGTCTCATCCCTCTCTGCCATCCGGTCAGGGTCAGCGGGGTGGAAATCAATTTCCTTTTAAATAAGGATAAAAGCAGGGTGGAGATAAAGGCCAGGGTAAAAGCCGTGGACAGGACCGGGGTGGAAATGGAGGCCATGACGGCGGTGGCGGGGTCTGCGCTCGCCCTCTACGACATGGTGAAAGCGGTGGACAGAAAAGCTTCCATCGAGGAGATCTGTCTGGTCTATAAAAGCGGCGGAAAAAGCGGCGTTTTTGAAAGGTGAACAAGTAAGTCACAGGTCACGAGTTAAGTCCTCAGTCCTCAGTCGAAAGTCCTGAGTCCAGGGCAGGGAAAGGATGAGGGATGAAGGCGGAAGGATGAAAGGGAGAAGTTGCGGGTCACGAGTCGCGAGTCACGAGTCACGAGTTACGGGTTTCGGAGTTCGAATTCCATCTTCTATCTTCTATATTCTATCTAATAACCTTGAACCTTGAACTTTTTAACCGGGAGGTGTAGTTCATGTACCGGGTAGCCGTGGTTACCGTTAGCGACAAGGGCGCGCGGGGCGAGCGTGAGGACACAAGCGGGCAAATGATCAAGGATATGCTGGCGTCCGAAGGACTGAAGGTGGAAGAGACGCGCACCGTCAGCGACGATCCCGGGCAAATAACAAACGTCTTGCTTGAACTGACAGGCGCGGGGATTGAACTGATCCTGACCACGGGCGGAACCGGGCTCGGTCCCCGGGACAACACCCCCGAGGCCACCCTGGCGGTGATCGAGCGTGAGGTGCCCGGGCTGACGGAGGCAATGCGGCTGGAAACCCGCAAATTTTCGGCGCGCGCAATCCTAAGTCGCGCAGTGGCCGGCATAAGGGGCAAAACCCTCATCGTTAACCTTCCCGGCAGCCAGAGGGGCGTGCGGGAATGCCTTCCGGTGATTCTCCCGGTTTTGGGACACGGTCTGGCGATCCTGACCGGCCGGACGGGCGAATGCGGCAAACCATAAGGCGGAGCCGATATTAACCACTGATAGACACGGATGGACACGGATTAAGATTAAATTATATCATCCTTATTTGTGGTAATCTGTGTTAATCCGTGGTTCAAATTATTTACTTTTAAGGAGTCAAAGAGTAAAAAGTGTGGCCCATTTTATTCCATATAGGCGGATACCCGATTCACAGTTACGGCGTTATGCTCGCCGTCGCCGTCCTGGTGGGGTTGACGGTGATGGAGCGCGAGGCCGCGCGACGGGGACTCGACCCCGACCATATCTTTAACCTCGCGCTGATCCTGGTCGTCGGCGGGGTTGTCAGCAGCCGCCTCGCGTACGTGATAATCGAGTGGCACAATTACGCCCCGGACCCCTTGTCCGTATTTAGAATCTGGGACGGCGGGCTTTCGTATTACGGCGCGCTGATCGCCGAACTTCCGGTTGTGGTATTGTACAGCCGCTTGAAGGCCATGCGGTTCGGCGAGGTGGCCGACATCGTCGCCCTCGGTCTGGCGGTGGGCTATCCCTTCGCACGCATCGGGTGCTTTCTCAACGGCTGCTGTTACGGCAAGCCCACCGATGTACCCTGGGCGATGGTTTTTACGGCCGACGGGATTGCAAGGCACCCAACGCAGCTTTATTCAGTTTTTATCGGCGCGCTCATCTTTCTTACGCTGTGGCTCATGCGCGGACGGAAGCGTTTTCCCGGCCAACTGGCCCTGCTTTATCTGGTGCTTTACGGAGTTTACCGGTTCGGGATCGATTTTCTGCGCGTCTCGCCGCCGGCAGGCGTTTACCTGACCCTCGGCCAGGCGGTAAGCCTTCTGGTGGCGGGCGGCGCTTTGGTCATTTTACTGATCAGGTTGGGGAAACTGCGGGACCGTTCCTGAAGTTTCGGAAAGGCAGGGCCTTAGGGCAACGGTTGTCTGGCAGGTGCTGGGCGCAGGGGCATTCCTGGTTGCTGCCGTCATTATGGGCCGGTTAATGAGAAAAAACCCTTCGAGGCGGTCTGTGCTCAAGGCATGTGGAATAATGCATTTTCTCGGGGTAACGGGGATAGTAATGCCGATGGGCTTCGGTTTCTTATACCCAGGTCTGACCGGATTTGATAGGGTACTGGGGATAGAACCGCTTCCATTTCGGTGGCTTCTAGCCATGCTGGGTGTCTTACTGATACTGCCGGGGTTATACTTAATCATTCATTCGGTGACGGCTCTCGGTGCGCAGGGTAAGGGGGCGCCCGCAATCATCCATTCCCAGGCGGTGGTTAAAAGCGACGTTTACGAATTGGTCCGGCACCCGATGTCATTAGGCATGTACCTGGCGGCACTCGGAGCAGGTCTAATGGCGGGGTCGACGTACCTGACGGCGGCTACGGCGCTGTATTTCATTCCGGTGCACGTCTTTTACCTTAAATATTTTGAAGAGTTAGAACTCGAACTCCGGCACGGTCAGTCATATAACGAATACAAACAAAGAACGCCTTTTCTCATTCCGAGGACGCTCAAGCGCATATAGCGTGTTTTACGGTGTAATGTTTGCGTTGAATGCCGCTGCTGCAGTATTTATATTCTGGATTCACGATGTTCTTGGCGTCTTGGCGGTGAGATTTATTTTTGGAGGAGTGATTTGAATGGTCAGACTGCGGGGACACCACCTTGTTTGCCTGAACTTTTTCCGCGGTGGGGGTTACAACCGTGAATTCAGAGAAAACCTTGCGGAAGTTATCGCCAAAGCCGAAAAGGGCGACAAGATAGAAGTGATACAGGGGGCGGATGATGTATGCCGGTCCTGTCCCGACCTCAAGGACGGAAAATGCGCCCATACTCCGGATTCGGACGCGGGAATCAGGCAGCTTGACGCAAAGGCGGCAGCTCGCCTCGGCGTTTCCCCCGGAGATACGGTGCTCTGGCGGGAGATGAAAGCCCGTGTCGCCGCAACCCCGAAGGAGTGGTTCCTATCCTTCTGCGACGCCTGCGAGTGGGAAAAGACCTGTGTGGAGAGAAAGAAAAACCTCGGGGTGTTGTAAAGATAACGTATCCAGACGTAGTTTTGCAACGGCCTTCTAAGGGAAGTCTGTAAGAAAGCTCATATAAAGATGGCCGAAAAGCGTCCCGGGGGAAAGAACTGATGTAAAACTTAAAAACGCGGTGTTTGCTACAGCACCATCTTCGGTTCTTCCGCCAGGATATAGACGTGTTCGTGTTCCTCGATCAGCGCCGCGATGGCGTCGAAGAAGCGGATTATGTGAGAGGCGCTTGATACGAGCCCGTTGAGGAAGTTCGTCAGGAACGAGTCTTCCACGTCTGTATCGATCATCAGGCTGAGGACGCCGTCGTCGTCGGCGTCCGGCGTCGGTCCGCCGTGCGGCTGGTAGAAGGCGGAAAGCCACTGGTATATCTCCCAGAATGACTTCCCTCCGGCATCCTCGCCGCGGCTGGTCATCCAGGCGTCCAAGACGCACACGAGGTCATTGGCGCTTGTTCGTGAAAGTTTTCCGATGATGTCATCCTGTCTTTCCCGCCGGCCTTCATAGTGGCGGAGCAGTTCCTGGTGCAGATAAAACATGGAGCCCGTGGCTTCCATTTGCGCCTTGGCGGCAAGGGCGGCGCAGATAGGGTTGCCGGAATTAAGCACGGTGAAGAAACCCCAGAGAAGGTTCGTCGATCTTATCAGCAGCAGGGAGGCGGCGAAACCTATGCTGTAGCCTTCCGGCATCCCCTCGGGACTGCACTCTAAATCAACCACTCTACTGACGCGTTCCACGTGGTTTTCATACCCGGCCCGGACGCTCTCCAACATCTCGTGAGACTGCGGGTATTCGTCCCACTCCCAGGACAACATTATAAGATCACCCCATGAAGTAGAAATAGGTTTGTTTTCGGCAAATCATTGAACGAACTCATTCTCTATACTATAAAGCGTATTCGTCACATTTTCCTTAAAACATTAGAACGGTTTAAAATGTTGCCTTCGACCGGTGATAACTTTTGAGTGTTTAAATGGCGCCGTTAGGAGGAGGATTTTGTTCCTTGGAGTGGAATTTGTTGCTGTCGGGTTTATTATTGGGTTAGTTTTAAACCGTAGGTTATTTAGAGCGGGGGTGCCCCATAGTGAGGGATAGGGTCAATATCGATACCGATATTTTAATCATCGGCGGCGGGACCGCCGGGTGCCTGGCGGCCTGGGAGGCGCGGCAGGTGGGAGGCCCGGATCTTAAAATCACGATCCTGGAGCGGGCGAACATCCGGCACAGCGGTTCCCTGGCAGCGGGGCAGAATGCGTTGAACGCTTATATTAACAACGGGACGCCGGAAGACTGGGTGGCGTATGTCCGCTACGACCTCTGCGGAGCGCCGGTGCGGGAGGACATCCTGCTAAGCGTCGGCCGGGAGTTGAACGAGACGGTGGCCATTATTGAAAAAGAGGGCCTGCCGATAAAGAAGGACGTGGACGGACGTTACCTGGCTAGAGGGAAGTGGAACATCGAGGTAAACGGGCGTTTTCTGAAACCTATCACCGCCGGAATGGCTGAGAAGGCGGGCGCCCGGATCATAAACTGGGTCTTCGTGACCGAATTATTGAAAAAAGACGGCCGTTGTGTCGGCGCCGTAGGGTTCGGCAGCCGGGACGGGCGGTTTTATGTTGTAAGGGCGAAGGCGGTGCTGATGGCCACCGGCGGCGCCGCCGGCATCTGGAGGCCGCGCTGCAGCGGGGACGCCCACCACCGTATCTGGTCGGTGCCCTTCAACACCGGCGCGGGGTATGCGATGATGAAGCGGGCCGGCGCCGAGATGACCGGTTTTGATACAAGGATGATACCGGTACGCGTCAAGGACACCTACGCCCCCGGCGGCACCATGGCCATAGGCGCGAATGCGCCGATGGTCAACGCCCTCGGAGAGGTTTTCATGCTGGAGAAGGAGGAGTACGTCCGGATGGGCGGTCATACCGCGCCGACACCGGTTCGGGTCTGGGCGTGCTACCGGGAGATAGCCGCCGGTCGGGGGCCTATTTTTATGGATACTACCAAGGGCGACCCGGAAAAAGTGGCAGGGCTGCGGGAGCAATACCTCGATATGTCGCCGACGACGGTCCTGTACTGGGGAGCGCATGACATCGACCCGGCCAAGGACCCGGTGGAAATCGAGGGGGACTCGCCTTTCCTTGTCGGGGCGCATGCGGCCTGCTGCGGCGCGTGGAGTATCAGCACCACCAGGATGACGACGGTGCCCGGACTTTTCGCCAGCGGCGAGGCTCTCGGGCAGGCGCCCTCCAGGTTTATCTCGGGGTCCTGGACCTGCGGACGCATCGCCGGCAGAAACATGGTCAAGTGGGTGGAGGAAAGCGGCAGCGGACTGCCGGAGATCGACGCAAAGGAAATCGACCGACTCGAAGAAGCGGCCTTCGCGCCGCTCGCACGCTGGGGCAAACAGGAGTTTTACACCAACGGGAAACCGGTGATGGGCATCCTTCCGAAGGACATGGAGGAGCACATGCAGAACGTGATGGAGGATTACTGCGGCGGGCGCGTAAGGCATTTTTCCGTCAGCGAGCCCTATCTCGGTATCGCCCGCAAGCGGATTAACCGGCTGCGGCGCGACCAGTTGCGTTACCTGGTTGCACGCGACCTTTACGAACTGCAGCAGGCATGGGACGTTATCGACCGTCTTGATTGCTGCCAGTTGACGATAGAACACATAAGCTTCCGGAAGGAGACCCGCTACCTCGGTTACGTGAACCGCACGGATTACCCGGAGCGGAACGATGCCGAGTACGATTGTTTCATCTGTTCGGCCTGGAACCCGGATACGGACGAGATGACTTTTAAGAAATACCCGTACGACCAGCTTGTCCGCGGCGACCGGAGCGAGGAGACGATATAAGTTTTTAAGTCCTGAGTCCGGAAAACAGTTACGGGTTACGGGTTACGAGTTGCGAGTTGCAGGTTTAAAGCCCTGAGTCCTCAGTCGAACGTCCTCAGTCAGGGAACGGGAAACAAAGGATGAAGGATGCCCTTGTTTCTGAGGCTTGAGTCCTATGTCTGAACGTAGAACATAGCACGTAGAACGTAGAACGTTGAACTTTGAACCTCGAACTTTGAACTTTAAACCTAGAACTTTGAACCTAGAACTTAAGTGGGGGGAGACGAATGCCGCCTAACGTTATACCGGATAAATGCGACGGCTGTCAAAAACTTGGAGATCCGCTGTGCATTTCGATTTGCCCGGGCAACCTTTATGTAATTGAAGAAGCGACGGGAAAGGCAGTCTGCCGTGATCCCGGCGAGTGTTGGGACTGCATGACGTGCGCCATTTTCTGCCCGCAGCAGGCGATCGTAAACCAGGTACAGTATCAACTCGCGCCGATCCCTGCGCGGTTGATTCCGAAGCTGGAACAGAACAGCATCACCTGGACGCTGACCGACTGCAAAGGCCAGGTTTTCCGGATGCGGAACATTACTTTGACCGGCGGAGAAGAAGACGAAGAAGAATAGGACCCTTAGACGGGCCTTTGTCTTTTACCGCTGCCCCGGAGCAGGGCGGCGGTTTATTTTTTTTGTATCGCCTGAAAAGGGCGCGCCGCAAGCACTGGCGCTATTTACCATAATTACCCTGACGGCACCGACTCTTGTAGATTTGCGTAGGTTGTGGTATTATAGGAACGAGAAAGATGCCCTGCGATGACCGTGAACATCTTGAAGTTTTGAGCCAACACTTATACCTTGGGAGCCCGGGCTCTGGCTGCAGCTTGCAGGCCTTGTACACAAGGAAGCGAAAATCAGTCAGGAGGGCACCCACCTGTCTGAGACGGGTTCAAGGGAAACTTTGAGACGATTACGGCATCTGCGGGGTTATTTTTTCCCGGCGAATGCGGTTGTTTGCGGGCAAACACGGATATTTATATTATGGCTTTTTAATGAGAGATGAATATGCGGAGCTTATATCGAAATAATACAACCCGGAAAAGCCGGGAACAATTCTTAACCGCAGAGACACAGAGCACACTAAGAAAATAAATCCTGCGTGGTGAATCTGTGATCAATCGTTCTCAATATTCTGCGTAGACTTCACCCACCTTTATTTCCTTTGTATCCCTGGTGTCTTGGCGGTTAAACTTTGCGATATAGACCTTCTTAAAACCATTGATTTATCGGCCTTGGAAGGCAAACGCCGTTATATTGACCGTCTGCGGCGGCGTGTGATAATGTTAAGGCGAAAAATGAGGATGAACAGACTGTATTTCGATCATGCCGCTACCACCCCTGTAGCCCCGGAGGTCCTGGAGGTTATTCTACCTTATTTGAATGAGCGTTTCGGAAACCCTTCCAGCGTTCATTCGTTCGGCGTGGAGGCGCGCGAGGCCGTGGAAAAAGCGCGGCGTGAGGTTTCAGACAGCCTGCAGGCCGAGCCGGGGGAGATCTACTTCACGAGCGGGGGGACGGAAGCGGACGTTATTGCGCTGCGCGGGGTTGCTTACGCCCGTCGCAAGAAGGGCGACCACATCATTACTTCCGCCGTCGAGCACCACGCGGTGCTTGAAACCTGTCTGGCGCTGGACACCGAGGGCTTCAGGGTGACGGTGCTTCCTGTGGACGAATACGGAAGGGTGCGCCTCGCGGCCCTGGAAGAGGCCATAAGTGACCGAACGATACTTGTATCAGTGATGCACGCCAACAACGAGGTGGGAACGGTTCAGCCGGTCAGGGAGATCTGCGATATCGCGCACCGCCGGGGGGTGACGGTACACACCGACGCGGTGCAGAGCTTCGGTAAAATTCCGGTGAGCGTCCGGGAGATCGGCGCCGATCTCCTCTCGATCTCCGGGCACAAGATATACGGCCCGAAGGGAATCGGCGCGCTTTATATCCGCGAGGGAACGCCTTATGAGCCGGTATTCCAGGCGGGCGGGCAGGAACGGGGGCGCCGCCCGGGGACGGAGAACGTACCCGGGATCGCCGGGATGGGGAAAGCGGCGGCGGTTGCCGCGAAGGGCATGAAAAGTGAGGCGGAACGTCTTAGCATGCTGCGTGTCCGCCTTGTGGACGGACTTAGGGCTTGTCTTGACGGCGTCGTCTTTAACGGGCATCCCACCGAGCACCTGCCGGGAACCGTTCATTTCAGCATCGCCGGGATCGAGGGCGGGACGCTGCTGAGCGAGCTGGACCGGCAGGGGATCGCGGTTTCCTGTGGCGCGGCATGCACCGCGGGCCATGCCTGTATTTCTCACGTGCTTTCGGCGATGGGCGTCTCCGCGGAAACGGCCGTAGGTTCGGTCCGGGTGAGCATGGGAAGGAGCAATACCGAAGCGCACATCGACCGTTTAATACAGGTGCTTGCGGAGACGGTTCAAAGCCTGCGCGCCGGAAGCGCTTAGGGCCTTTGATGCCAGATCTACGCAAAACGGCAAGAAGAAATAACCACAGAGGCACAGAACACACGGAGGGGAAAACACGAAAATGGTATTCCTTTTTATTGTTTCGTCTTGATATTTCTATTCTCTGTGAACTCTGTGTCTCCGTGGTAGCCCAGCACTCAACTTGCTGATCTTAAGACGTCGTTCTAAGTTACATTGCATACAACGTTGCAAAGTAGTTTGAACGTACCGTTGAGTGCTGGGTGGTTCCGGCT
>JBFMBK010000018.1 GCA_040755295.1 Bacillota bacterium
AGGCGTTGGACGTAATTCCTCTGGAAGGAAGTGATCTGTCGGCTAACAATCCGTAGGTACCTTAAGTATACCTTGGGGGTCAAATTTCGAGTGCCAAAAGGGGTCAATTTTCAAGCGCTGTTGACAGTCTTCCAAAGCAGTCCGTTGGGGTAATATTCGTATGTCGTTACTCTGTTGTTCCAGTCGGAAACGGTCTTTAAACGGTTGTCCTTGTAATATGTGTAATTAACCTGCTTCCCGCCGGGGTAGGTAAGGACTTTGAGGTTGCCGACAGGGTCGTATTCGTACTGGATCACATTGCCCCGCGAATCGTTGTATCTGTCAACCCGGTTTAGATCGTCATACCGGCGTGTAATCGTATAGACGCCTTCGGTGACGGTCTCGATGTTGCCGTTGGGGTCGTATTGATACGATACGGTCCCGTCAGGGTCGGTGAAGCTTGACAGCCGTCCGTCGTCATAATACTGATAACCGGTTGCCTGTCCACGGGCGTTGGTCATCTGCTCGACAAGATTTCTGCTGCTGTAATCATAAGTGATCGTGCTTCCCGGATACGAAGACCTCTCGTGCCGGAGCATCCCGTTGGGGTGATAGTCGAGCCCGGTCTCGTAATTGTTGGGGTCGACCATGGCCTGAAGGTTGCCGTCATCGTCAAAGCGCTGGGCGCTCTCGACACCCGGCACCGGCGAATATACGTGAACAAGCCGGTCCAGCGCGTCGTACTGGTACCGGGTAACCCTGGTTAAAGGGTCGGTCGTCTGCTCAAGGCGGTCAAGAGCGTCATATTCGTGCACGGTACTGCGGTAAACAGCGTCGGTAACGGTCTGGGTGTTGTTCAAATCGTCATAGGCGATGGTCTGTGTCTTTATGCCCCGCGCGTCCCATTTCCCGGTCAGCCTCCCCAGTTCGTCGTACTGAAACTCGGTAGTGTGTAGTTCGGGGTCGATTATTTTCCAGAGGCTGCCGTCGTCGAAATACTGGTACTCGGTGGTGTAGCCGTTGGCGTCGGTCACATTCTTCAGTTGGTCTTCTCCGTCATACTGGTACGTTGCTTCGTAATAAACCCCGTCTACTACGGTTGAGACCTTTTCGAGGCCGCGGTTATTGTTGTACTGATAATAAGTCGTATGATTTCTGGCATCCGTCTCGGTGAGTTTGTTGTGATAACCGTCATAGGTGTAACTGGTGGTATGCCCCAAGGGGTCGGTAACGTTTAGCAGGTTGTCGTTATCATCGTACTGGGTTACGGTTGTTTTTTCGGCCCCGTCGGTGGTCGTTTCCAGCCTGCCGGCGGCATCATAACCGTAAGCGGTTTTCTTTCCCGCCGCGTCGACAACTTCATAAACCTGTCCGGCAACATAGGTATACGTTGTTTCGTGGAGAAGGGGAGAGATGACCTTCTCCAACAATCCGTTTCCGGGGTAGTATTCATATCTTGTCTCTTTCGTCAGCGGGTTGATCTTCTTTGTCACGCAGTTGGGGTTGGTTGTGTCTTCATAGTAATAGTAGACCGTTTCAGATACGGCGTTTGTCAGCGACTCCAGATTGTCGTCCGCATAGTACGACATGTATGTGGAGCCTAGTTCGGTACCGTTTAGCTCGCGCACTTCGCTGGTGAGATTTCCACGGTCGTCATAACCGTAGGTGGTGGTAATACCTTTGGGATCGGTGGCGGTTTCCATATTTCCGTCTTCGTAGTAGGTGTAGGAATTGGTATGATTAAGCTGATCCTTAACGCTCAAAATATTGTAACTACTGTCATGTGTATATACTTTAATTTTGCCGTTGCGGTCGTAAACGGTAGTGATTACCGTACCGGGCTGTGTGGTTTCATCATAGTGGAATTCGTTAAGTTGATTCGTTGTGACACCATCGTCCTGGGTGGCCACCCGGCCTAGTTCATCGTAGGTGTCGTAAAAGATTTGTACGCCTTCGTCATCGTTCGCTCCTTCGACGCGTCCGTCGGCGTTGTATGTGTAATCGATATAGTGCCCTTCTGCATCTGTGATGCGGGTTAGGTTGTGGCTGCCGTCATAACCGAAACTTATGAAGCGGCTTAACGGGTCGGTAACGCTGTCGATCAATCCGTAGACGTTATAAGTTACTGTTAAAGTACGGCCGGAAACGGCCTCGGTAATAGTTTCAAGACGGTTGTCGACATTATAGCTGAGATCTATCGGCTGACCGTACTTGTTTTTCACTTGAACCAGACGGCCGTTAGAGTCGAACTCGTAAACGCTCTTGTCTTTACGCTGTAAAGTAAAGCTGCTGTCGGCATTCTTGGTTATAGTGTCGAAACGAGTTGCCAGGTCAAGTGATGAATACGTGTCCGTTCCGTTATACACGAAATGGTTTACCCGGTTTGCCGTCCAGTGAAGGTCAATATTACCGTCAGACAGCGTTTCGAGACGTGCCTCGAAATTATGTCCCCATCCTCTGCCGAGCGATCCTTCGTTTAACAGGAGGGAATTATAACTCGCAATGAACGATAATTCCTGAGCACCGCGGACGGTCAGCAGGTTGCGTTCCATGACATGAGCGCCGGTGCCGGTGTCGATCGGTTCCGCTTCGCACGATGCTTCGCGCATGGCGTCATCAAGCTTGGCTAGGTAAGGTAAGGCGGGGTAACCTGAAATCGGCTTTCTGCCGCTACCATCTAAAGCAACTAAATAACCTGAGCAGAAATCTCCAATGTATACAGTGCCGTCGGAATCAATAGCAGGGTTTGACCAGGAACATATCGGAGTACTAGGACTGATTAGTACATGAACATCATCCGCTAAACTTCCATCAGTGTTTAATACTATCAAATGGCCTGGGGAACCGCTATAATAAAGGACGGGAAAAAGAATTTTCCCTTCGGCATCGACCGTTAAGGAAGCCTCACAATTGCACTCCCCGCCGAAATACTGCTCGGAGTTAAAACTCCACAAATAATCTCCTGTCTCGACATCAAAGGCGCAAATATAACCGTGATCTGTAACTGCATAGTAATTCCCTCCATCCGGTGAAAGCGCCCCGGAAGCCGAGAAACTACAATCAAAACCCACGTTGGTCTCCCATTTAAAAGATAGGTCCGGGTTAAAAGCAAATACGGAGTTTCCATCTAATGTTGGGACTAACACAGTTCCGTCAGACGTAATCGTAGGAGCGGCAAACATGGAGGGTTCTTTACCTTGAGTAAAACTGTAAGTATGCTGTATATTACCGTTAATATCGATTGCATATATGTTGCTACTGCCAAGACTCCAACCACAAACATAAATAAGACCGTTGACCGGGCTGACGGCAGGCCAATGCTCACCAAAACCCTCTTCGCAATAGACTTGCCAACGGACAGTCTGGTCAGGGTACAGTGCACATAAACTAGTATCCGATGTAAATATTATTGTCCCGTCATCGTTAATTACAGCCGGCGAGCTTACCCATCTTTCCGGCGTCTGATACGACCAGATGATATGGCCGTCATTATGGTCAACAGCATAAAAAATGCCCTCGCGCTCTGTCCCAATGTATATCGTACCGTCGCTGCCAATTGTAGGGGAGATATTCCAGCCAATATAATCGTCTTCCGATAGCACAGTATGCCACTTCAAACTGCCGTCCGGGTAAAAGGCAAGCAAATCCCCGTTATTTCCTGCGATATAAATACATCCGCCCAAGCCGATAACAGGCCCAGCCTTTTCTGCAAAGATGGAGTTTTCACCGAGCCCTGCGACTGCGCCTAAATCCTGATACCACTTGATACAACCTTTGGGCCTGCTGACGTATGGGCTAAGTCCGGTCGAAGCATTGTCGCGGGAGATCTTCGGCCAGGGACTATCAGCTAAACCGCCGGCATAGGCGCTATCCGGCCGAATGAATAATACGCAAATAGAGGCTACCAGCATAAAAGTTATAATAAAAACAACAGGTGCGTTTCTATTAAAGCAGCCGAATTTTTTAGTTAATCCGTTGATTGATATTGTCGAACGTAAATGTTCAATAATACTGCAATTTCCACCCCATCCCCCTGATTGGTGCCTTTCACGCCTTTTGCATAGAAAGATCATGATATAACCACCTCCAGGAACATTTAATTTCTATAACCCGGGATATTGAAATAGTGCCAAAAAAATTATTCAAGCATGGTCTACGTAATAACCAATTAGTCTATGGATAATTATGCTATTATTCGTGTAACATATCATATCTCACCATAATTTTACTTGTCAACTATTATTTCAACAATATTCAATTATTTTTTGTGAATTGTGTAGAAATCACTAATATCAAGTAGACTTCACGTTATTTGCATTTTTTAGGAATATGAGGTTGTGAGGTGGGGCTTGCCGAAAAACTCAGGTAGATTTGTGAGATTGTCTGCAGTCGCGTCAGCTGTGAGAGAACCACGCCCTCTTTCTAGGCCGGGGGGGGAACGCATGGACCGGTACAGAAATTAAGACCTTTACATCTTTTATGTGTTTTATGGTTTCTTTCATTGGAAACATAGGGATTTTAATATGAGGTCGCATAATTGCCATTATCCGTCGTAAGGAATGCTTTTACGGCGGATAATTGTTTCAATCCACTATGTTAAGTGGCAAAAAATGAACGGCGTGTAAGAACGCTAAATAACTAAAGTGATTCGCCTGTGTGAGAGAAAGTTAAGATCCTTCAGACGAGTGAATCTACTTAATTATTTATGAATCAGGTTACCGATTTCACCGCTGACAAGCAGTAGGATAAGTATTACATCCCTAGGTGACATCCCTTATCAATCGGGTCATTGATTTCTACCAAGTCGCTATCGTAGGCCAGAACGATCTCCCGGACACCGAGCGACCCTGCAATTTCCGCCACGCTCCCACGATCCCATGCCGGGTACCGCAAATGTATGTTAACCTTTGTCCATCAGTCCTCTCAGTACTTCCAGGTTTTCGATGTCCTCCTCCAGCTCCGGCCCTTTAGGGGTTTCCAGCACCATGGGCAGATCGCGCAGGCGCGGGTCGTTCAAAAGGAGACGGAAGGCCCCGGCGCCGAGCTTTCCCTTCCCTATGTGCTCGTGGCGGTCCACGCGGCTGCCGAGGTCACCCCTTGAATCGTTGAGGTGCACCGCTTTAAGCCGGTCAATACCTATTATTGCGTCGAGGGCGTCAAACGTCTCTTTAAACGCCGCGGGCGTGCGCAGGTCGTAACCCGCGGCGAAGACGTGGCAGGTATCCAGGCATACGCCGATACGCCCTGGGTACGTGCTGTCTCCGATGATCCGCGCCAGTTGTTCAAAGCGGCCGCCCAGGTTGGAGCCCTGGCCGGAAGTGGTCTCAAGCAGCACCGTCACCCCCGACTCCTCCGTCCGCTTAAGAACCTCGTCCAGCGCGAGCCTGACCCGCGCGAGGCCTGTTTCTTCGCCTGCTTCCGAAGAGCCCGGATGGGTCACCAGATAAGGAAGACCAAGCGCCGCGCAGCGCTCAATCTCCTCAATGAAACCGGCCATCGACTTGAACCATAAGTCCTCGTCCGACACCCCAAGGTTGATGAGGTAGGAGGTGTGGGCGAAAACCGTCTGTATCTCGCTCTCCTCCCAGACCTTTTTAAAACGCGCCGTATCTTCGGCGGTTAGCGGTTTTGCCCGCCACTGCCGCGGGCTTTTGGTGAAAATCTGGACCGCCTCGCAGCCGATGCTTTCCCCGCGAAGGACGGCGTTTTCCACGCCTCCCGCGATGGACATGTGCGCCCCCAGTAAGGGCATCCTTAGCACCACTTCCTTTTCGGGGGACGCAACGATAAGCAACGCATTGCTGCGTCAGCCCGGCGTAGCCGAATCCTCACGTACGCACCCGGTACGCTCCGGTTCGCTCCACCGGTCTTCCTTGCACTACATCACTTCTCGTTGCGCTCCGTGTGCGTTACAATACTGTTTCTAAGTTCCAAGCTTACGGGTCCATATTTTCATGCCAGGCGTATTCCGAATCCCGGGCTGAGGATTGAAGACTTGACCCGTAACCCGTGGCTCAGGACTCTTGACTCATACGTACGGCTCGGCAGTAGCGTGAAACAGGGCACTCCCCGCAGTGCGGCGATTTTTTGAGACAAATCCGGTGTCCCAGCGCGTCTATCTGAGCGTGGTACTCGTTGAACAGTTTGACGTCCGCCGGCAGGTGCCGCATGAAGAACTCCTGCATTTCCCCGTATTTAATCCGTTCAGGGAAGTAGCCGAGACGGTTGAAAACACGGTGGGTATATGCGTCAATCACAAATATCGGCTTACGTGCCGCATAAAGAATAATGCAGTCCGCCGTCTCCGGTCCGATCCCGCGAATCGCCAGGAGACGCCCCCGCAAAAGCCCGGTTTCCTGCGCTAAAAATCCATTGAGGTTGCCGTTATACTCTTCCAGAAGGACGCTGCAAAAATCTTTCAACTTCTGCGCTTTCTGAAAATGATAGCGCGCCGGGCGCAGGACCTCGGCCAGTTTTTCCCGGGGCGCCGCAGATATGGCTGCGGCTTCGAGCCATTCTTCCGCCTTAAGGTTGTCTATCGCCCTTACCGCCCCCCTCCAGGAGACATTCTGGGTAAGGATCGCGCCGATAATCATCTCAAAGTCGGTATCCGCCGGCCACCAGTGCCGGGGACCGAAATACTCATAAAGACCCCGGTATATCTCCAGCAGCGAATCACGTGTATTCCCGTTGTTGAGGTTTTGTCCCGTCATTTTCTTATTTTCCCGATCGCCCCTTTCGCCAATTCGCCGACCGTGGTTTGTTTTAACGCGCCGTCGATGTATATGCTCAGGCTGCCGGAGTCCGCCGCAAGCGGCTGCAGCCCGCCGACCGCCTCTTCGGCTCCCATCTGCCCGAGGGCCCATGCCGCGAGCCCGCGAACCCCAGGTTCCGGACTTCGCAAAAGTAATATCAGTTCCGGTATCATCTCGAGGACCAGGTCTGATTTCAAAACCGCCATGCGCCCGAAGGCCCAGGCTGCTCCTGCCTGAAGAAAAGGCTCGTCGAGCGCCGTCATGATTATCAGGGCGTTCTCCCCAAAGACCTCCGGTGAGCGTGTAACCGCCTCTCCCACCGCCGGCGCCGCAAAACAGCCGCTAGTGCCGGATTCGTCGTTCAGCGCCCAGTAAAGACGCCGCATCCTGTCCCTGCAGAGTTCTACATTAACTTCTTTATAAGCCGCAATCGCGCGGCCGAACCCCTCCACCGCCTTCCATGCCGTCTCTTCGTCGTTCTGGTAAAGCGCCCAGATCAGCGCGTCGATAAAACGCGGGTTGGCCTTAACTTCCGCTTCAAGCCTGTCCCAGTCGTTTGCGCGTAAAAGTTGTAAAATTATTTCTTTTTCTTTCATGCCCCACCCGCGACTTAAAATCTCTCATACTGACAGGTCTTTGGGGTCCGTTCGACGTTCGACGTGCAACGTTCAAAGTTCAAGGTTCAAATTTTAAAGTTCTTCGACTTTGGACTTTGCACTGATCCTTCTACCTTCTACATTCTACCTTCTACACTCTACCTGCTACTTGTTATCTTCCTCTTCGCCGCCGCCGCCAGTTCTCCCACTGTAGTTTCCGTTAAACGACCTTCACTGTAAATTCTCAACGGCGCCGAGTCGTTTTTCAGGACCTCCAGTTCCGCAACCGCTTCCTCAGACCGCATCTCTCCCAGCGCCCATGCCGCGTTCCCCCGCACGGCGGGGTCGGAACCCCGCAGCAGCGGGATAATCCGCGGCGCCGCCGCCATTACCAGGTCGGGCCGGACGCCGCCGATTCGTCCTACAGCCCAGGCGGCGCCCGCCTGGAGGCAAGGGTGCGCCAAAGCGAACAAAAGCATGGGCGCGTGTTCGATGAAGGTTTCCGGCACGCGGGCGATCGCCTCACCGAGGGCAGGCGCCGTAAACCGCGCGCTCACGCCGCATTGCTCATCGTTGAACGTCCCTACAAGACGCGCCATTCGGTCGCGGCAGAGTTCCCCGTCGGTTCCGGAGACTATCGCGGCGGCGCGTCCGAACCCTTCAGCCGCCCTCCAGGCCATTTCTTCATCCGCCAGGTTGAGCGCCTGAATAAGACCGTTTAAAACACGGGTGTCTTTCCGGGCTTCTTCCTCCAGGCCTTCCCATTCCGCCGTCCTTACCAAAGAAATCACTTTGTCCTTGGCTCTCATCTTCTTTCCTCTGCTCTCTCCTGAAAATCGTGCTTCGTTCGGTGGGCGCGACGCGAAGTAACGCATTGCTGCCAACTGCGAGGCGGGAAGTGAGATATCGGAGCTGAGATGCTTGTCGGAATTCGCTTAATAAGCGAATTCCTTCGAGAATCCCACTTCCAACTTCCCACGTCTCAATTCCCAATTGCCCGGTTCTTCTCCACCGATCTTCCTTGCACTGCATCACTTCTAGCCGCGTTTCGTATATGTTACAATACTCCTTCTAAATTCCAAGCTTACGGGTCTATTTTTTCAGATTTCGTGGCGCCACAAAATTTGAATGCGCGACCCCCTATTCGTAAATCCTTACGCTAAGATTCTCTCCTCTTTCTAATAACCCTTTTAAAAAACCGCGCCTGACTTTTTCGGAGGTGAGAGGCGGGAGGTTAGAGGTTAGAGGGTCCAGAAACTGGTGGTCTGAAGTAGCAGGCCGTGGGACACCAAGAAGGAAAACCGCCGGACTCTGCCGAAATCTACGAAGAACTTAGTATACCGGTGAAACTCGATGATTTCATCCTCCATAGCCCAAGTTTTTGCTAAAATTGTGGGAACTAAATGGGTCCTTACTGACCCGGCCGAACTAACCTGTTACGCCCGGGACGCTTCGGTTGCTTCGGGCCGGCCCGCGGCGGTGGTAGTTCCCGGTTCCTCCGCCGAGGTGTCGGCGGTGCTGAAGGCCGCCGCGGAGGCGAGCATTCCGGTCACGCCACGCGGCGCCGGAACCGGCCTCGCGGGCGGCGCCGTCCCCATGGAAGGCATAGTCCTGGCGCTGACCAGGCTGCGCGGATTGTCCGTTCACAAGCGGGACCTCGTAGCCTCGGTTGGGGCGGGAGTGGCCACGCAAGACCTTCATGCCGCCGCCGAAAACGAGGGGCTTTTTTACCCGCCCGACCCTTCAAGCGCCTCAGTCTGCACCATCGGAGGCAACGTCGCCACAAACGCCGGCGGCCCGCACGGTTTTAAATACGGCGTGACCCGCGATTACCTTCTCGGTCTGGAGGTGGTCCTGTCCGACGGAACGTTGATCCAAACCGGCGGACGGACCTTGAAAAACGCTGCCGGTTACAGTCTCACCCAGCTTTTATGCGGTTCCGAAGGAACCCTTGGTGTCGTTACGAATGCCCTGCTCCGGCTGATACCGCTGCCGGAAGAAAGGGCCGGCGTTCTGTCGGTTTTTGACGACCTGGGCGCTGCGGCGCAAGCCGTACTGGAGATAATCAACGGCGGAATTTGTCCCTCGGCTCTTGAGATTATGGACCGCACCACGCTTTCCTGCGCGGCACGGGACATCTGGCCCGCGCCTCCGGCAGCCGCGCTGCTGGTAGAGATCGACGGTCCCCTCGAGGTTGTCCTCCGGCGGGCGTGGGAAACCGAGACCGTTTGCCGCGGCTGCGGCGCCAGAAAGGCCAATACGGCATCCGGCGGCGAAGCGTCTGACTTTGCCGGCCTCAGACGTGCCGTCTCCGGTTCCCTTACCCGTCTTTTTCCTTTAAAAATCGGAGAGGATGTGGCGGTCCCGCTGGGCATGCTGCCGTCATTCATCGATATGATGGGATCTTTAAGCGCGGATACGGGTGTTAAAATCGCCGTTTTCGGGCATGCCGCGGACGGCAACCTTCATCCCAACATCCTGTTCGATCCGCGCGATATCGACGCCGTTCAGGTTGAAGCCGCTATTGAAGGCATATTTCAGGCGGCTTTTAAATGCGGCGGCGCCCTCTCCGGCGAACACGGCGTCGGCATGCTGAAATCGCCCTTCTTCGAGCAAGCCGTCGGCCCGGAGACGATAGCGCTTATGCGCGGTATCAAAAAGGTTTTTGACCCGCATGGTCAATTAAACCCGGGTAAAATCTGGCCCCATGGTGAGTAAAACTACTGCCCTAAGTGGGTTTTTCGGGTCTCCAAGCCCGTACCGGTGCATCCGCTGCGGTTTCTGCCTCTCCGCCTGCCCCACCTACCGTCTTGAGCCGTTAGAGCCGGATTCCCCGCGTGGCCGCCTTGCGCTTCTCGAAAGCCTTGCCGGCGGGACGCCTCACTCCCCGGCATCGGTCTCACACCTGGACCGCTGCCTCGGGTGCCGGTCCTGTGAGGCATCGTGCCCGGCGGGCGTCAAAGCCGCGCTTGAAATACACGCTGTAAAACTACAGAACGACCAGGACTTTCCCGGCCGTTTTTTCCGTCGGGTATGGCGGCTCGGCTGCCGGACGTTCCTGACCGACAACGCAAGACTGTTCCGACTGCTTAAAACACTTATTTTTCTCAAAAGAACGCTGCTCCTTGAGACCCTCGCGCGAATCCCGGGCTTTGCCGCCTTCGGCGGCCGCGAGGGCCTGGCCGCCCTTCTTCCTTCCGCCGTTCACCGTCCGGCGGCGCGCCCGTTAATCATGCCCGCCTTGAAAAAGGAAGTGTACCGGGTGGCTTTTTTCACGGGCTGCGTCATGGAGATCGTACTCCGGCCCGCAAACGACGCCGCCGTAGAACTCCTCCGGTCCGCCGGATGCGCGGTCATCCTTCCAACCGGACAGGTCTGCTGCGGCGCCCTATCCTGCCACGGCGGGGATACAAAGACCGCCGCCGGCCTCGCGCGGCGCAACATCGAAGCCTTTTCCGGCGCCGGACCTTACGACTTCCTGGTTTGCGCTTCGGCTGCCTGCACTGTGCATCTAAGAGAATACCCGTCGCTTTTCCCGGATGACCCGGCCATGCGGCAAAAAGCAGAACTGTTCGCCGCCCTTGTCCGGGATTTTTCCGAAATTATCTACGAACTTAAGCCGAATGTTGAACCGGTTTTTCCCGTCCCGGTCGCCTATCACGAGTCCTGCCTCCTCCGCAACAGCGCCGCCCCCGGCGCCATGGGCAAACTTCTGCTCGGCCTTCCGAAAGCCGAAGCTTTTCCCGCCCCGCATTCGGGCTGCTGCGGGAGCGCAGGCGGATACAACCTCCGCCATCCCGGCACGGCATTATCCCTTCTCGACGCTGAAATCACGGCGCTTGACCGCAGCGGCGCTTGTACTCTGGTTACAGACAACCCCGGTTGTTTGCTGTTCCTGAGTCACGGTCTCAAACGCCGAAACCTGTCGGGCAAGATAACGGTAAAACATCTTGCCGAATTCTTAAAACCGCGCGGCGTTTAATTCCGGCGTAACTATTCAGGTATTCCTGTCGTTTTGTGGCCTATTACCACCACAGTATAATCGTGCTGCGCCAAACGGGCATTGTTTAGGATTACATTCAACCGCTGAGTGTTTTGCTGGACAAAATTTGCCTGAAACGGCAGTTTACTCCATTCCGGTCGCACAAACCGCAAAAGCGCGGACGCTTCGCTGGAAGCGCTCCCGGAAGTGATCGCCTAGTTTCAGCAGCAGGGGTATTCGTTCGAAACGTTGGACGAAAACGTTAAACCCATCCATATGAAGCGGGTCCATGTACCGCAGACAGCGGCACCGATAAACCCATAATCAAAATTTTAACTATTAAAAAGGCCGCGCGGTGCTGCCGATAACCCCTACCGCCGTCGGCGCGTCCCTGCCTTTAAGTGACTTTTTTTCTCCTCAAGCGTAAATTATCTTTCTAAGATCGATAAACCTGTCAGTTACCCTTGTGGTGATTACTTCCATAACGTTTTCCACTTTATCGCTTAAATCCTCCGGCCGGTTTTCGTCAAACCGGATATTGACGGTCAAATCGGCGCCGTCCCAATCTACCTGCGCCTTCAACGCCTCGCTGACAAAGCGCAGCGGCACAAATGTTCTCCCACCGACAATCCTTGCCGGCACGGGAAGCATGACCTCTTCCCCGGCGATCAGCGCCGTTTTACTATTGACTTCAAGAAGGACATCGGTCTCGGCATATTTTATATTCACCGTTCGGCTCCCGCCGTCCCACGACACCTCCGCCCCCATGGCCTCCGCAAGGCTTCGCAACGGAACCAGCAAATGTCCTTCCTCCAGCAGAGGAGGGTTTTCAATAACCACTTCACGGTCGTTCAATAAGATTTTTACGTGCGGCAGTTCTTCCTGATACTCGTAAACCGCCCGTGAAATGCGCTGAATCGTCTGAAAAGCCTTTCCCCGGCTTTCGGTTCCCTCACTGAAAACAGAGAGGATATACGGATTTTCCGGATGCTCTATGTACCCGATATCGTTGTAAGTGCCGGTAAACGGCCAGTTGCCGATTTTGTGCGCCACTTTAATTCCTGCGGGCAGAGGTTCGGGTATCCGGTCGTTAAAAACCGTGTTTTCGAGATAACCGATCAATATGCCGCCCTGCTGCGGATGCTCCGAGGCAAACTTTAGAAGACAGAGCATGTATTCGGCCATGTCCTGCGGACAGGTGGTATTCCGGGCGTCATCTACCACCTTTCCCCCGAGTCCGCGCATGTACGTCTTTACGTTCGATCTTCCCAAATATGAAAGAAGTATGTTGGTCGCCACATTATCGCTCTGTGTTATTGAATACCTGGAAAGAGCGGCGATGCTGAATTTGCTTCCGATTGGTTTGTACTGCAGCACCCCGGTGCCGCCCTCATAGTGAGCCTGTTTATAGGTGAGGATCGTATCCGTTTTAACCCTGCCCGCCGCAACCTGTTCCCACAGGTAAAGGTTCATGGGCAGTTTAAAGGTACTGGCGGCGTAAAATGATGCGTCATGGTTTAGCCCCAGCCGTTCTCCCGATCGCATATCGATTAGGCAGACGCCGTATGTACCCTTTTCCTTGCTGATTATCTGATTGAGCTGCGTCGAAAGCCCTGCGTAACCGGCCGTGGTGGTAACGGCTCCCTGCGCCTGGGCCCTCCCGCAGGCGGGGATAACAGCCAGGTTAACGACCAATAGTATTATGACGGCTTTTGCTTTAATAAACAATCTTTCACCCTTACTCTGATTAATTGGCCTACACTAAAAATTATAAAACCGCCGTCCCCGCCTGGCCATAGCTATTTGCTAAACAGCTTTGTCTCGAACGTTTTTAATAAAGTGGAATCCTTAACCGGAAGGATTCCGCCGTTTCATTTTGAATTCAATTTATGAGCGCTTCATGCACGCCGCACGCAAATATACGATTCGGAGCACCGCCGTGTACGATATAGCGATAGTGGGCGCAGGCCCCGCCGGGGCTACATTGGCCCGTCTGGCCGCAAAGGACTACAGGGTATTAATCATCGATAAAAGACTTCTTTCCGGCCCGTCCAGTGAGGGGTGCGCTTCAAAGTGCTGCGGCGGGTTGCTGGCTCCCGACGCGCAAAAGACCATGGCCGGGATGGGACTGTCATTACCGCCGAGCGTCCTGGTCGGCCCACAGATCTTCGCGGTCAGGACAATCGATTTTGACAACCGCATCGAGAGGTATTACCAACGCTTCTACATAAACATGGACAGGGGCATTTTTGACCGCTGGCTGGTGTCCCTGATCCCCGATACGGCGGAGATACGCTGCGGTTTTTTGTTCAAATCGGCTAAACGGTCCGGCGGCGGTTTCGAGATTACCCTTTCAGACGGCGACAGGACCTATGTTGAAAAGGCAAGTCTGCTGATCGGGGCGGACGGCGCGGCCTCTACCGTAAGAAAGCGGTTATTCCCTTCCCTTCCTTTCCCTAAGAGTTACGCGGCGATCCAGGAATGGTTCCCCGTGAGTGAAGCCACGCCTTTCTATTCTTCGATTTTCGACCGCGACATTTCCGATTTCTATTCCTGGACCATCCCGAAAGAAGGTTTTTTGATTATCGGCGCGGCTCTCGATCCCGGCAACACCGCCTTGAGTAAGTTCGCACTTTTGAAACAAAAACTAAAGGAATACGGTTACGTGTTCGGAGAGCCGGCGCGTCGTGAAGGCGCCTATATCTTCCGTCCTGTTCGTTCCGATCAGATTTGTACGGGCAAGGAAGGGATTGCCCTGCTGGGTGAAGCGGCGGGTTGGATCAGTCCGACCTCTTCGGAAGGATTGAGCTACGCTTTTCGAAGCGCACTTGCGGCGTCTGAGGCTTTACGACACGGGCCGGACGATTTCTCCAGGAACTACGAGTCGAACACGCGCTTCCTGCGGCAAAACATCTTTCTAAAAAACATAAAATCCTCATTTATGTACAACAGGTTTCTTAGGAAAATGGTGCTCCGTTCGGGCATAGCCAGCATTCAGATTCAACAATCAAGATAGCAGGGAGAACCGCTGAAATGTCTTTGGTAAAGATAAAGAATTTCCCCAGCAGGCTGTTCGCGGAACAAGCCCAGCAGATCCTTGAACGCGAAGGGATCCCTTCAATCCTTCATTCCCCGGACGTCGGCATCACGGGAACCCTCGGGGCGAGCATCCCCCAGGGTGTCGACCTTTACGTCCCCTCGAAATTTGCGGAGAAGGCGCAGCGACTGGTTTCCGCCCTCTTTAACGGGATATAAGACCTCTTCCTTCACTCCTTAACGGAAACAGGAGACAGGTGATAATATCCAACCAAAATCTTTCTGATTTTCGCGACTAATCCTCGGGTGAATACTTAATCCCTTATTCGAGACACTTATCTAGTACACTGTTTAATACCCCTGCACCGCAATTGCTCCCACCAAGCAAGGTTGCTCCAAATAGTGTTAATCCTTTTGTACCAAAGACTGACTATTTTTACCCTCTGCGGGTAATAGAACTTTTTACCTTAATTGTGCTATTTTCAAATATAATCATACAATTTCACTAATTCTGCATCGTACTTCGTCTATTCCAATTTATATTAAAATGTTCCCGGTTAATCCAACTGCGGGGAGGGATGCATAACATCGGTCGATGAATGGGTAGCAAGTAGAATTTAAGGTCAAAACAAAAAGCGAGGTGGGGTTTTTTGAGAAGGTCTACTATTGTTTTGATCCTGGGACTCCTCTTAATCGGGCTTGCCGGTGTCGGAACAGCTTCGGCGGCAACCCCGGCGGTGGTCACGCTCGGCAATAACGGATGGAGCGTCGCGGGAATCGGCACCTGGGATGCCGGCACCGCCACAGGCACTCTTACTACAGATCTTAACAATACGACAATCCAGATAGTCAGCAGCTTTGTGACCCTTAACGGCAACGGCAAAACGCTGACCGGAACGGGTTCCGGGTGCGGCGTCATTGTTGCGGTTAAAACTGAGGTTGGCATTAAAAATATAACCGTTACGGGCTTCACGTACGGGATCCGCCTACACGCCACCGGGTACAGCGCTGTTTCGAACAACACGCTCCGGGATAACGACTACGGCATCTTTTTGCTGGGAAGCAGCAACAATGTTATAAACGGCAATCAAGTCATGTCCAATAACTTTAACGGGATTCATGCCCAAGGCGGCGGCACCAACACCTTCAGCGGCAACGCTTCAACAGACAATGGCGGCAACGGCGTCCACCTTCAGGGAAACGGCAGCAACACCGTAACAGATAACACCCTGGCCCGTAATACCGGTTCCGGGCTTTACCTTCAGGCCTCCCCAAACAACGCTATACAAGACAATGCCTCTGAATCGAACACCTGCGGCATCGCCATGCTGGCTTCGACTAATAACGCGATTACTGATAACAGGCTGCTTTCAAACGGCACCGGGATTCTTTTCATGAACTCCGATTCGAACACCGTTCGGGACAGCGAGATTTCATCCAATACCGCCAATGGGATTCAGTTCCAACAGATGTCCAATGCCAACACCATTACGGACAACGAGATCAAGTACAACGGCGGCTGCGGTATCCGCGGCTTTTCCTGCTCGGGCGGCAACATCATGGAAGACAACGCGCTGGAGTCTAACGTAAGCCACGGAATCTGCATGACCAACCAATCGGGCGGCAATACCATTACGGACAACAGCATCCGCTCCAACGGCGGCGACGGGATTAACTTCAGCGCGCTGGCGGGCGGCAATACCATCACGAGGAACATCATCGACCAGAACCTCAGCGGGATCGCCGTCTCCGGTCAGGCCGGCAACAACACCATCACTAACAACAGCGTTTCGAACAGCACGGTTTACGGACTGTTCATGTGGTGCGGCGGCAACCGGGTTTACGACAATAACTTCGTAAACAACGCCACCCAGGCATGGACCTGGTTCGCCAACACCTTCAACGATTCCGATGCGGGTAACTACTGGAACAATTGGACCTCACCCGATTCCGACCACAACGGAATCGTCGATCTGCCTTACAAGTTCAAGGGCGGGCAGGACAACCTCCCGCGGGTAAGCCCGGTGTAATTATTCCGGCGCGGTTTTAAGGACAACCAGGAGGTGAGGGTCCCCCGGCGGGGTCCTCACTTCTTCGTTTTAAAGGCGCATCGCACCTGCGGACAATCGCATTATCACGCAACGCGCCGATATACGTATTTCGTGCAGGGAATCGTTCACACACGGAGAAGTAGTCATCAGGTCTTCCGCGCTCGCATATTTAGGATGTACGTTTTATAAGGCCGTACAATCAATCAAATACCGCGTAAACGGTGGTGGTAAGAGTGACCGGTACGGTTGCCGCGGCGCAATCCAACCTCTTTTCGCTATACTTTCACGAATTGGGATGGCTCAGCAGCGAGATACAAAAACACTGCGAAGCCATTTTCAAGGATACCCCTGACCCCAAAGAAGGTTATTACATAAAGGTATCCCCCGAACTGCACGCGCACATTGTTTCGGTTCTCGTCAACGCCGCCAACCTTAAAAAGCTTGTATATACCGGGGAGAAAAGGTATAAAAACGAATCGATGGAGGTATTCCGCCTGCGCCAAAAGCGTTCCAGGTTACTGCGCGAGGCGCTCGCGGATTTAAAGCTGGAGGAAATCCTTAATAACAAGGTGCGCAACAGCCTCGAACACTTCGACGAATACCTCGACGAGAACATTGTGAGACTTTCGAAAAAACCGCCGTCAACTTTTGCGGCTTACAACATGGCGCTTTCCCACCGCGAGGTATTCAACCCTCAGGTTTACCCTATCCGACTCTACATAGTAAGCGAGCAAAAGTTTTATAACATGCGCTCCTCCATCGATATCGGGCGCATATACGCCGAGGCGTCTTCTATTTTAGAAAGGCTGCGCGAACTGGGCGCTATTCCTCACGGCGGTCCCGGGGGCGTGATGATTCCGCTCACGGACGCGAACCATGAAGATGGCCCGACACCCGAGTAATAAACCATCCGAACCCAAGGACGGATGGATCGAAGTAGACGGACTGCGTATTCATTATTTGCGTCTCGGCCTCCGTAACAGGTGGATTATCCTCAGGGCAAGCCTTTTTTTCGGCAGCGACCGCCGGGCGGTGGAGGGAAAAATCGATGAAATCCTCAAGCTTGCTGTCACCCCGGATATGGAAAGGGCATTCCTGTCCTGGCTCCGGAGCGAGTTCGGCCCTAACGGAGTCCGCAGCAACTTCGTGGAAAGGCTTCAAGAAAAAAGGGTCCCGACGCTGATCCTGCACGGTGCGCGGGACAGGTTGATATCCGTTTCCCACGCCTATCGCGCGCGTACGTTGATTGAGGGATCGGAACTGCACGTTATTCCGGAATGCGGTCATCTGCTTCCGCGCGAATGTAAAGGGAGGTTTATCCGGGTAGTCTCGGACTTTCTTTTAGAGAAGCCGCCCCCCTGAGGAACACCTTACCATACGCGCGCATATCTTAAATAAATAAGCGTCCCCGCAAACGCACCAACATCTATTAATTTTTGGTGTTGTAACATACACGGAAAGCGGCGAAAGAACGCTTATTTACGAGGGAGAAAAATGAATGGTATAGAAACCGCTGTATCCCTGTTCAAAGAAGGTTCGAACTGCGCGCAGGCTCTGCTTTCTACTTACGCGGTGGAACTTGGTCTTGAACGGGAAAAGGCCCTTAAAATTGCCTCTCCTTTCGGGGGGGGGATGGGCCGTCTCGGGGAAACATGCGGCGCGGTTATCGGCGCGTTCATGATTATAGGACTTAAACACGGCACAGCAAAAATTAAAGACCAGGGGCCGAAAGATAACACTTATGATCTTACCAGAGATTTTGTAAGCAGGTTTAAATTCCGAAACGGCAGCATCACATGCAAAAACTTACTTGGCTGCGATATCAGCACTCCCGAAGGCATGAAACTGGCAATAGAACAAAACCTCATTAACAACCTTTGCCCCAAATTCGTACATGATGCGGCGGAAATAATTGAACAAATAATCTGAACGCGCCATTGTCTAGAAAAAAAGAAAAGCCTCCCCGCGGAGGCTTTTCCATTAATTAAACCCGATGCTCTAACAGGATGAACATGAATCGGAGCACGACCCGCGCTTACTAGATGAAATGGAAAATCCGCCGCCGTACCAGGTCTTGGTGTAATCAAGAACAACATCATTGAGATAAGGTACCGTAGCTTTATCCACCGCGAACTTTATGTCTCCGGAAGTAAAAACGGCGTCCTCTTCTTTTGCCGACTCATCCAGAGCCAGTCCAAAATTGGGTCCGCCTCACCCAATGCCGTTTACATAAACCCTGATGTACGACTCCGGTTTCTTCTGCTGAACCAGATACTCCTTGAGCTTCTCCTGAGCCAAAGGTGTCACATTGATCATTCTTGTTCTCCTTCCCGGCAATTAATATTAAATTTAAACTAAATTCACTGACTATATATACCCCAGGGGGTATGTTATCACAATTATGTCCAAAAAGTCAACCCTGTTTTTAATTTTAAACTATTTTTTATTTGACAACCAGGGATTATACCGTTACGCTCAAAGGTATATACCCTGAGGGGTATAGGGAGGGATACATATGCACGCCTTACAAGACGAAGCCCGTACCAGTATCATCAACAGGCTGAAAAGGATTGAGGGACAGGTTCGCGGTATGTCCCGGATGGTGATTGAAGACCAGGATTGCGAAAAGATCCTCGATCAATTCAAGGCCCTCAACGCGGCCGTCCGCAAATGCAACAGGGTGCTCCTCGGATATTACATTATGCGTTGTGTAGAGGAAAGGGTGGTTTCCGACGAGGAGGCCACTTCTTGCATACGTAAGAAGTTAAGCGCAATCCTGGATACTCATCTCTGAAATTCGTCGTTGGATGAATCAACGACACCCGGGTAGTATTATTCGTTCGCAACCGCGCCCGCCGTGTTGCTGCCATGCTTTTTTTATCGGTTGCGCAAACCGATAGGTGCTTGGTTTTAATGGTATTTTCACTCGGCTGCGGCGCCCACCGGCAACACCCTGCTTTCGCCGTTTTTAATCTCCACCCTGTAAGCCAGCTCTCCGGTTTCTGCAAGCTCGCTGTTGTGGGTGATAACGATTATCTGGCGTCCGGCGTCTTCGCTCATGGCTCTCACAAGTTCCCCCAGAGGCCGGGCGTATTCCTCGCTCACGTGCTTTCCGGGTTCGTCGAGAATAAGCGGGCCTCCCATGCGCGTCCTTTCAAGAAGAACATTCCGCAGGGCCAGGGAGATTACGTCCACCACCCCGCCGCCGCGTGCTTCTGTGGGCTCGGTTCTTACGGGCGCTGTACCGCCGTAAGTGCTCACCGCAAAGAAGTCGGCTTCCGGCTGGTCGCGCCGCTCCTCCAGGGATACCTCAAATGAGATCTCGGAGCCGAAAACAGACTGAAGCGCCCAGGTGACCACCTTTTCCACGCCTTGTTTGGCCTGCTCCCGGGCTGTTTCCGCCGCCAGTTGAAAAACCTCCCGCGCCTGGGTCACGACAGCTTCCTGCGTTGCAACGCCGGCAAGTTCGTCTTGCAAAACGCTCTTGGTCTCTACAAGTCGATCGTACTCCCACCGGCGGCGAACCGCATAATCCCCGAACCGCTTGAGCGCTTCGGCAACCTCCATGACACCCGTCATCGTTTATCTTCCTCCGGCCTGGCCCCGACTTTTTTCCATCGAATGAATAAGCTCCCACGGTATGAGTTTTTCCGCTTCTTCGAGTGAGGAACGCGCTTCCGCCTCCAGACGCGCTATCTCTTCCTCCAGTCGGTCCGGTTCCACTCCCAGCGCCCTGACCTCGGCCTCTATTTCCTTCAGTTGCTGCTCAAGAACCTCTTTCCGGGCCATTGCCTGTTCACGCAGTCTTTTTGCCTTCTCGATCCCCTCTTTCAACCTGCTGATATCCTTTTCGAAATCGCCCGTCTTCAATTTTCCTCCCCCAATTCATTTCGTAAAATCGATTCGACCTGTTCGGAATTCAGGGGCGTGTGACACACCGGACAACGCCTGGCCTCCAGCAAAACCCGCCTGAGTTCAGAAGCCAGCCGTTCAACCTCCGTCCGTGCTTTGCCGGACTTTTCGCTTTCACTCGATAGGTCTTTCCGTATGGTAAGGCGCCGTCGTTGAAGTTCTGTCAATGTCGTAAGCCGCCGGGCATCTTCCGTCCCGCGTTCCCGGGACGCCTCCGCTTCCGCAACCCCTCTCAGCCCTGTCAGCACCGCCTCCACCCGCCGCAGCCGGGTAGAGCATTCCGTCCACCGCGCGTGCCGATCCTTTAATAAACCCGAAGTTGCGGCCCGTTCCACGAAAAGGTCCGCAACCTCCTCCGCCCGCAAAACCGCCTGCAGATGCCCCAGCATCTCGCTTATCCTTCTCTGTTCCCTCTGCCGCCCGATTAATTGATCGCTTTTAGCCTTTAGAACATGTATCTGCTCCGTAGAATTCTCGACTTCTCCTGCGGCTTTCTCGGTCTCTTTCATCCTCGCTGTCTGCGAAATTACCTCGTTAACCCGTAAGAGACCCTCCCTGAACTTTTCCCTTTTTTCGTAAAGATCCTTAATTTTTTCGAACAGCAGTGCATTACGGAGCACGGTTTCACAGCCCGCCTGCAGTTCCCGCGGGTCCGGTATTAACCTGATAAGACCGTCTTTTTGCGCGAGCTCCCCGGTCACCCGCCCGTACCTTTCCTTTAGCGCGTTCAGACTATCCGCCGCATTCTGCGCGTCCCGGCTTTTCTGGAAGAAATCTGCGCAACGTCTGTATTTCTCCTCGACCTCCGGCAGATCTTCGAAACCCTGTATTTCGACCTCTAACGCAGCCAGTTTCTCGTCGAGTTCCGAACGGGCACGTGACAGGACAGCGATCTTGCGGCCCGCCCTCTTTCCCGCGGCGTCGAAAAGATGAGTCCCCGACAGGTGCCCCACCGCCCGCGCCCGCACCGCAGGCGTTTCCCTCAGGAGAAAGGGAGGGTCCAATTGGTGGGACACATGCAGTTCGAAAACCGCCCCCTCGAGTTTAAGCGCTTGAACTTCCGTCAATTCCTCTATCTCTGAAGGCACTTCGCGGCCGAATCCTTCAAGTGGATACGGCTCAAGCCCGGGCCGTCTGATTTCGTAACGGTTTACTTTGCCCCGTCTTTCCCTGAATACGACAACCCCGTCGTCGAACTCCGCCGCCACCCGGCAATAATCGGAGCCCGCCCGCATGAAGTCGGCCCCGTGCGGTTTGTTGTAAAAAAGCCACCTGAGCGCCCGTACAACCGCCGATTTCCCCTGGTCCGACTCTCCGATCAACACCGTCAGCGTGGGCGCAAAAACAATTTCGGTATACCGGTGCGACTGGAAGTTCTCCAGTACCACCCGCTTAAGCCGCCTCAAATCCCTGTTTCCCCCCAATCACTCGACCGGGTCATTTGCGTTTAACGTTCTCCCCCATTACCTCGGACCAGAGGCTCGACACCTCGTCCTGAACCTTATGGAATTCAGGTTTTTCTTTCATACCCTCCAACACCCTCAGCAGTATCGCCTCGGGATCGGTGCGGGCGAAACCCGTCTGCGAGGTTATCTGACGGACCGACTGTAAAAACTCCTGCCGCTTCCGTTCCCGGAAAGCCGCATCCTCAATCCTGCTCCGGTCGAGCACTTCACTGCCGGGCCTGGCGCACTTAAGCTTTATGGTTTCGTGCCACACCCGGTCTCCTTCGATATAAAGAACCACCACCGACGGCCACCGGGCCATCTCGGCCTGACTGGCGGACAACCGCACCAGCGCCCCCGGGTTGATAAACCATTTCCCGTCCCGGAAGGCGTCCGGAAAACCAAGGTGATAGTGTCCGCAGAAGGTATAATCCGCCTCGGTCAACGACGCGATATCGTCGATAAGCGTGTACTTCACCATCGGCCCGAAGCTGCGGTCCAAAAGCGCCCCGTGACATATGTGGACCGCCACGTCGGAGTTTGTTTTCTTGACGATGTAATCCTCGCCGCCGTCATCGATCGAAAAATGATATGGCGCTCCGGAAACCTGAACCCTGACGTTGCCGTCATCGAAATAGATTATCTTTCTGTCCAGAATCCGGAGAACCTCCCATCGCCCCAGAAAACCCAGCAGCGTTCGCATCAGCGTGGCCGGGTTCTGTCCATGAAGGTCGTGGTTTCCCGGAACGATGTAAATCGGCGATTCGAGGCCCCGCAGGATACCGCCATACTCTCCGGAAGCCGCAAGACCCGGCATCGGCATGTCGAAGACATCCCCCCCGTGAAGAACGGCGGCAACCTTCAACTTATTGGCAAGGTCGACCACTTCGCGGAGTTTTGCCATCAGCGTGGCCACAAAATCATCGGTACGATTCCGCGGCGCCACCCCGCGCAGGTGAGTGTCGGTGACATACAGTAACCGCATGAGAAAATCCTCCGGTATCGGTAGTCGGTCAGTATTCAGTAGCCGTTAGCCAGTAGTCAGTAGGTGTAAGTCCCAAGTCCCGGACCTAACGTTGAACGTTGAACCTTGAACTATTTAATAACCCAGCGCATGCCGCCGAACGCCTTGCTCGGTCTCGCCTGGAGACGGCCTTCCGCCGACCACCGCTCCAAAACCCGCCGCAGTTCCGACTCCGTTACCCTCCGGTCAAGCGTCCCCTGACAATGGTTCAAGCACGCGGCGATGTCCGGTTCCGTTATAAACCCCTTGTTTTCGCCCAAAAAACCACGCACCGCCGGCCACAAATCCTCCCCCACCGAGGCGAGATGCCTCTGCCACTCGGCAAAAGGACTCTCACTGTGGGGGCTCCGCGTCCAGGACGCGCGTACGGTAACGGGGACCGTTCGCCCGATGATCGCCGAGGAAACGAAAGCGTTTCCGGAAGAAAGGTAAGGCAGGCGGGCGATCTCGTGTGGTCCGATGTCGGTCTCCCGGCTTATGGCATCAAGGTCCTGCGCCCTTACAGTCCTCAGAATAATCTTGGTGTTCAACTGCGCGTTAACCGTATCGTCCAAAAGCGCCGGGCGCTGTGTCGCAAGGACCAGAAAGACACCGTATTTCCGGCCCTCCTGCGAAATCTCGCGCACCACCGCCCGGGCCGGCGAATGATCCTTTTCCCCTTTCGGCTTCGGCGCCAGATTGTGCGCCTCGTCGGTCACCATAAAGAAAGGCGGAAAGAATGCCTCCCTCCCGTTCCCGTACTGCAGGCTGTCACGGTAACGCCGGCGCAGCCCGAAAAGTTTTCTTACCGCGTAGGTCGCGAAAATCCCCAGGTTGTGCGTCTCCCCGCGGACAATGCAGGTTTTTCCCTGCTTGAGTGTGTCTTCCAACACCTCAGTTCCCTGTGGACCGATAAGATTACCGTGCACCATATAGTTAAGACGCCGCAGTACGGCGTAAGCAGTCGCTTCCGCAACGCCGCTGTCACGGTACTCCCGGTATGTTTCCAGCCGGCTTCTGAATTCTTCCTGGCGCCCCGGGTCATTCGGATACAACCGCGCCGCCATATCCTCGCCTTTTTCCAGGGCTTCCAGCGCCCGGTCGTACCGGTTCTTTTGGGAAAGCGCGTCTGCCAGGGAAGTCAGCCGCCACCGGAAGGTTTCAAAGCTGTCGCCGGAACGCCAGAGTATCCGCGTCGCATGCTCCATTTGTTCGGTCCAACCCTCCATAACCGACCGCAGCAATGTCACCAGACCGCCGCGGGAAAGCTCCTCAAACTTCACACTTACGTTTTGGCCGAGGGTGAATACCGTAAACCGTCCGGCAAGCTGCTCTCTTTTCTCAATGAAAAGCTCGTCCAGGACCAGAGGCTGGTCAAAGCTCAGTTCAAAATGAGGATCGAAGACCACCGTGGGAAGTCCCTGCCGGATAAGCTCCTCCACCAAAACCCTCAGAGCGAATGATTTTCCGGAACCGGAACCGCCGAATATGCCGATGTGCGGGTACTGGCTGAATTGGACCCAGTCAAGATAAAAAGGCACCCCTTCAAGCTTTTCGGTGTAATCCTCCCGGGAAAGATAGCGAAAAACCGCGTGTCGGAGGTCCGGAGGCAGTAGAAATTCTTCGGTTCCCCGCACAACCCCGATAAGCGCCGAGCGTCCCGTATCCGCCGGCAGCAGGAGATCGCGCACCTCTTCGAACACGGCGGGGCGGACCTTTGCCCCGACTGAAAGCGGGCGCGAAAGTTCCATCGTAACCCGGACTTCCGCAAGGTAAAAGGTCTCGTTGAGCGGGCTGTATCCCAACGCCTGAAGGGTTCCCAGCGTCGCTTCGTCAATCAGTCCCGGTCCCCGCGTGGAATCCGGCAGTAAAGGGTTTACCGCGAATGTAGCCGCAACCTCGACCAGCACCTCAACGGTCCCGTCATCCACCACCAGGAACTCGTTGATCCTGAAAGGCCGTTCGCGTGTCGCCACCTTCGCCCGCTGCTGGTCCGTCGCGCCTATCAGCCTCAAAAAGCAACCCCTTCTTTACAATCAAAGTTCCAAGGCTAAAGTTTTAAGCTCAAGGTTTTAACTTTTCTTGACTTAGGACTTAGACTCTCGTCTTTCGACTCATGCCTACTGTCTACTTGAACTACACCGGCCGCCGCAGACGGTGCGGTTTTAAAAACATCTCCCTTAGCCCGGCAGGCACCGCCGCCGTCACCATCTGTTCCACCTCGGCCGCCGAAAGCCGCACGTACCTGTCGGCTATGTCGATTACAGCGGGTATTCCCCGCCCGTCATGCGGAGTAAGCGCCCGCAACGCTCCAAGTTTGGACAGTACTTCTTCCTCCCGGGAGGCCGGAAAATCTAAAGCCACGGGTTGCGGGTGGGCGGAAAACCTTGCGAAGACCGTGCCGATGGCTTCATCCTTACGCAGCGGCGCCGGCACCACAAACACCTCGTCCGGTTCAAGACAACCGTAAAGGATCTCCCGGTCGTAAGGCAGGCTGTTCCCTTCCCACAATCCCGTAACCGTCTCCTCCAACGACCGGCTGGATATCTCTTCAATCACACCGATTACAAGAGACCCGCTCTCCGCTGCGTGCTCGACCAATTGTTTGAACAAGACCCCGCCCCGTGCCCTAAAATGAATAAATCCCCCGTCGAGAAGGATAAGACCTTGTTTTTCTTCAACAGCAGCCCTGACGGCCGCGGAAAGTTCCGCCTGGGCCATCAACTCGCTGATACGGTTCTCCGCAACCACCTGTACATTTTGCAGATCAGTGGCCCGCGACTCCAACCCTTTTCTTTCCTCCGAAAAAAGCGGCGAAAAAATTCGGTGTTCCATATAAGCGGGACTTGACGGCGGCAGCCTGAGTGCCACCGCCTGGATGAGGGCAAGGTAATAGGGGTAAGTGGTCCCGACGGTCTGGCAGGAGCCGTCAACCGCCACAACCGCCTCCTTAGGGACTTCGGGCCTGACTTTAAGAAAACGCCCCGCGCGTGACAGAGCCGCGCGTAAAGCGCCGGGTTCCGGCCTCTTGAAACCGGAAAGCATCCTGCCGAAACGCCGCAGTTCCTCCAGTGCTCCTTCGTTGGCTACGAGCAATAACCCGCCCCCCTAACAAATAAATCAACCGACAACACGCCAAGAACGCCATTATAAAAAAACAATGCAACAACAGTTAAATCGCCATTCCAGCTTAACATCAGAACAGAAGTATCTCGTAACTATTCAGGCAGGGGTTCCGGGTCTGAATTCATCCAGCACTCAGTGTATAGCCAAACCAACGGGGGGTCGATGCCTTATCCAAGCCAGGTAATAATTTATTATCCTATCGGTAAATTAACACCTGAGTGCTGGTAGTAGCCACAATCCTGAATAGAGACGGGTTGGCCGAATCAACCTACCTTAGATTTCTGAACACGAGAAGCCCGATACTTGATACCGTGCAATGAGCTATCTTCCAAGGTACCCCAAGGTTTTTTCTTTTATTCTGACTACTGAATACTGGATACTGGATTCTGACCCTGAATAGATACAGTATCTCTTTGGGAGCTTCTAATTTGCATCCTACCATACACTTTCTCCAGCGGCAAGGCTGTATCGAAGGTAAAAAGACCGTATTATAATATGAAGAGTGAAGACTAAGGGTGGGAAATTGTGAAGATTATCGTGGACGCCGACGCCTGTCCGGCTGGCGCTTTGAGGATATGCCGCAAGGCGGCCGTGGAAAACGATGTCCCGCTGTGGACGGTAGCCAGCTTTAACCACAACATCGAATCCGAAAAGCATATCGTCGTCGGCAACGCCCCGCAAGAGACGGACATCGCTGTCGCGAATGCCGCATGCGCCGGTGACATTGTTGTAACGCAGGACTGGGGCCTTGCCGCCCTCGTCCTCGGCAAAGGCGCGTCCGCGCTTTCCCCCGGCGGGCGCATGTTCAAACCTGAAACCATCGCCTTCCTGCTTGAAGAACGCGAACTGAAGGCCCGCATGCGGCGCGGCGGCTTGCGTACCAGGGGACCGGCGAAACGCACACCGGAGGATGACCGCCGGTTCGAAGCCGCACTTAAAAGCCTGCTGACACGTCCTTAAGGATTTCCTCGACACCGTTTTCCGTATTTTAAGAAATCCCATTCGTTTGGCCCAGCACGCGCCGCGGCGGCACAATACCGCTTCTTCTGTATTCTTACCAGGGGAACCACTCGAAAGTTGCCCTTATGCTTATTTTCTTTGACAAACCTTCCGATAGATTTTTTAACGCACTCCTACGAGTCAAATAACTCACGAAGGTAATCCCGCCGACCATGCAATATACGATGAATGATCACCGTATTGTCTTTTATCCTGTAAAAGACGAGATACGGCTGTACAATAATAAAGCGGTATCCACGCTGAATGATCGTATACTCCTCATCCGATAACAGTGAACCCATATTAGGAAACTCCGTTAGTTTAGTTATTCCTCCGTTTATCTTTTCCAGCATCATTTCTGCGTTAGCAATATTATCCTGTGATATGTATGAGAAAATCTCATCCATATCATCAACTGCTGCAGGAGCATATTTGATTTTATACTTTCGCGGCATTGATCTTTTCCCGAATCCTATTAATGACTTCATCATGTTCAAGCAGGTGAGCACCTTCAGCAATTTGCTTTTCTGCTACCAGCAACTTGGATTGCAGTTTAATGCGGGCCTCCATACGTCGAAACGCCTCATAACTCATAACAACCAAGTCGGCTTCGCCGTTTCGGGTAAGCACTACCGGCTCGTCAAGCTCGTGGCAAAGTTTTGAAAAGCCATTATAATCCTGACGGATTGTTGTGGAAGGTTTAATCTTCATTCTCCGCAACCCCTTTCTCATATCTTTATTCTAACTATAAACTATCATATTTATGACATCGGCGGCAAGTGAACCTGCCTTCATTCCCAAAAAAAGCCCCCTATCAGATAGAGGGCTTTCAAACACATCATTTATCCAATTAGATCAAGCAATCGTACGATCATTAAAGCTGTTTCGGCTCGCATGCATGGGGTCAGGTCTTGAAATATCAGTTTATCCTCCGGATCTTCTTGAGAGATTACCTTGCTGAACATAGCGCGAGCTTTTTCATCCTTCCCCTTTCGTCCCTTCCAACTATGCACTAGCAACTCGCGACTCGCAACCCGTAACCCGAAACTCGTAACTCGTAACTCGTAACCCGTAACCCGTAACTCGTAACCCGTAACCCGAAACTCGTAACTCGTAACTCGTAACTTACCGATAGTGCCGGTTCAACTCCGATGCGTACCTCTTGCCGACCGTCGCAGAATTCCGCGTCAGCCAGTCGCTTAGTCGTGTATACCCCGTGGGAGGGCTGGTGGTAACCAGAAGGTCGGCCATAAGCCCCTTTACTTCGTCCCAGGTCAACACCACATCCTTTACTATATGACCGATCAACTGGGAAAGGGCATAAGCCAGTCCGGGCTCTAGGTGAAGAAGTTTTACCCCGCTTTTTACCGTTTCGGCGATAAGCCTTACGAGTTCATTGAACGTATAAACCTCCGGGCCTGCAGCGTCCATCACCACGTTGTCCTTCGCTTGCCCTGCTTCAACAGCCATCCGGGCCATGTCTTCCACAAAGACAGGCTGCAGGCGGTAGTCTCCCGAACCCGGAACCGCGAACACCGGAAACCGGCGAAGCAGCCACGCCATATTGTTAATCAGAATATCCTCACTCCCGAAAATCACAGTCGGCCTTATTACGGCGTACGACATTCCTGAACCTGCGATGAATTCCTCCAGGATCCCCTTTCCCCTGAAGTAAGGGAGGGGTGAATCCGGCGAAGCGTTTGTAATACTGACATGCACAATCCTGCACACACCGGCTTCCCGGGCCGCCTTAACCAAAATCCCGGTGTTTTCAACGGCCTTGTCATACGTCAGGTCACCATGCGGGAAGCGCACCCAGTATGTATTATATAATGTTTCAGCCCCGCAAAGGCTTCTAATCAATTCCCTTGGATTGTCGAAGTTGAACGGAGCGGCACTCACCCGCCCGCCGAACGGATTCGTGCGGCGGGGACGTCCCGTTAATGTTTTGACGCTTTTCCCGAGCGACAAAAGTCGTCTGGTGATATGCTTGCCGGTATATCCGAATGCCCCGGTAACCACGTTCAATTCCGACGTTTCCATATCCTCACCTCTTCCCGTCTGAGGAAAACCGCCGCTGATACGTTCACAACCCGTGTCTTACCGTCTTTTTTTTGCTCTGTTATTTGCATCCGTATTTCCTTTTTTGCTGCCGCCGATCTGCTGTAGCCTTTCAACAACCTTCACCAACCAGGAGAGCTTTTCGGGACCGATTATCAAAACCGTCTCCACAATCTGATCCAGTTCCTCGTAAAACTCTTTCAGCCGTTTCAGCCTGGCCGACACAAAATCACGCTTTCCCCCTGCTTCGGCCTCGCCTGCCTGACGCAGACCATCCTCGATCATGCCGAATGATTCGTCAAACTCCGGTTTCTGACGCTGTTCCAGCACTCGTCTGGCGATCAGCCAGAAATCGAGTTCCGCTTCGAAAAAGACCCTGCGGTCGCCGGGACGCATGCTGCGCCGCACCATGCCGAGCTGTTCCAGCAAACGGATCGCCACGCTCACGTTTCCTTTGGTAACACCGAGCGCTTCCGCTAGTTCACCGAGGCTGACCGGCTTTTCGGAAAGATAAAGTACCGCATATAACTCACCGGTGATTTTCCCCAGCCCCCAGAACGCGCTCTGTCTTCCGAACGCTTCAATCAAACGACCGCGCGCCTTTTCCAACGCATCATCCATGTTGAACGAATCACCTCCAATAAGCCATGCAAAGATTAAGTACGTTTAGAACATTATAAACGTAATATACCTTATTTTCAATAGTCTTTTAATACTGATATCACCAACATTATTTTTTAAAGGATTCAAGCTCTTTTATAATCGGGGATATCCGGGAGGGCGGTTTTTATTTTCTTAAGAGTCCCACATGCCGCATTCAGCGGCGCCACGAAGGATGGAAATATAGACCCGTAACAGTGTTACTTGGCTGAATTAATGTAACACAAACGAAACGCCGTGAGAAGCACAAAAGAAGTACTGTTTTCTTAAGACGGATGGGGGTTACTCATAGCTAAGAAAAACATCCCATTTCCTGAAACAGTCCGGTTTATACGGGGGTCATTCCCGGAGGACTCCGAGAAACGCCGCCCAATCGTCTTTAAGGACGATTTCTTTTATTGAAAAATACTTTTTCAGCTCTTCTTCCACCTTGTCCGCCCGGGCGGCGGCGATTCCTCCGGCTACGAAGACTCCTCCCGGATTGAGTCGCGCGGCGGCTTCCGGCGCCAGACTAATGATAATCCCGGTGATTATATTGGATACGATCAGGTCGGCCATGCCGGTCATTCCCTTCAGCAGGTCCCCTTCAACAGTGTCCACCACGTCTTCAAGGCCGTTGTGCGCTATATTCTCCGAGGCAACCCGCAGCGCTGTTTCATCCTCATCCACCGCCACTACATTCGCCGCCCCGAGTCGCGCGGCAGCGACCGCCAGTATACCCGATCCGGTGCCCACGTCGTAAACCACCATCCCCGGTTTTACCGCCCGTTCCATCAGTTCAAGGCACAACCTTGTGGTTGGGTGCGTGCCGCACCCGAAGGCGATGCCGGGATCTATGGTTATGACCAGATCTCCGGGCAGCGGGGTGTATTTCTCCCACGGCGGCCTGACCACCAGACTTCTTCCGACCCTGAAGGGTTTGTAGTGCTCGCGCCAGGTTTTCAGCCAGTCGGTTTCGGGAAGTTTTAAAACGTCGACCGTTCCGATGGCGTAGGGTGATAGGGCAGCGCAAGCCTTTTCTATTATTCCGGCGGCCTGGGCCGGAAGATAACCCTTTATAATCGTCGATTCAAATAAGGCAGGGTGGCCTTCGCCGTTAAAGTATCCCGGCTCAATCACCACCCCGCGACCGGTTGATTCATAAACGATCAAGGCGACTAAGTCCGCATCTTCGGATCTGACAGTCACCCTTAGTTCGAGCCATTTCACGGCTATACTCCCTCGAAATTACTTCTACTTCCGGTGGGCTTGGCGATAAGCAACGCATTGCTGCCAACTGCGAGGTGGGAGATGCCACCTCTCACTTCCTAATTGCATAGTTCGTCCCCGCAGGTCTTCCTTCACTCCATCACTTCTCGTCGCGTTCCGTTTGTGTTACTCTTCCGCATCTAAGTAACCAGCTTACGGGTCGCCTATTTTCATTCTCGTTATGCCACCGTAAGCGGCGTGGGGACTCCCTTAATGTTGTACGGCGTCTTACACGAAAGCGTCACGGACCTTTTCAAAGAACCCTTTGTCCTTTTCTGTCTTCGACTCCTCTTCTCCGGAAAGCTTCGCCAATTCGTTCAGCAGCTCTTTCTGCTTTTCCGTAAGCCGGGTCGGCGTTACCACCTTTATCTTAATAAGCAGGTCGCCCCGACCGTAACCGCTCGTACTCGGCACCCCTTTTCCTCTGAGCCGCAGTACCGTTCCCGACTGCGTTCCTTCCGCCACCTTAATTCGCGTCGAACCTTCCAGGGTTGGGATCTCGATTTCCGCCCCGAGGGCCGCCTGCGTAAAGGAAACCGGGGCCTCGCATATAACGTTTTGATTTTCACGCCGAAAGATCGGATCCTGCCGTACCCTCAGGTAGACATACAGATCGCCGGCAGGCCCGCCGAATACGCCGGGCTCGCCTTCGCCCCTCAAACGGAGCCGCATGCCTTCGTCCACCCCTGCGGGAACCTTCACGGTCACCTTGCGGGTGCGCCTTACGTTACCGGTACCCCTGCAGACACTGCAGGGACTAGCGATAAAGCGCCCCGTCCCCCTGCACTTATCACAGGTAGCGGTCTGAATAAACTGCCCGAAGGCGGTAGAGCGGGAAAAACTCACCTGTCCCGAACCGTTACATTTGTTACATTGTTCAGCACTTGTTCCCGGAGTTGCGCCGGAACCGCCGCATCTGTCGCACTTTTCGGTCCGGGGAACGTTAAGTTCCTTATCGGTTCCGAAAACCGCCTCCCTGAAAGGAAGCTCGACCTCCGCTTCCAGATCAACCCCGCGCTGCGGCCCGCGCCGACGCCTTCCGCCGCCGCCGAACAAGGCGTCGAAAAGGTCTCCGAAACCGAAGTCAAAACCGAGATCCTCAAAGTTGACATTCCCGAAGTCAAAGCCAAAACCCTGTCCCTGCGGCCCGGCATGACCAAAACGGTCGTACTGCGCCCTCTTTTCGGCATCCGACAGGATAGCATACGCCTCGGTAATCTCCCTGAATTTCTCCGCGGCCTGCTCCTTGTTATCCGGATTTGCGTCCGGATGATACTGCCGCGCCAACTTCCTGTAGACCTTTTTTATTTCATCCTGGGTGGCGTCCCGCGAAACTCCCAGAACCTCGTAGTAATCACGCTTTGCCATTAACCACACCATTCTCCCCGGTATTTCAGAACTATTTCACATAGCAACTATTCAGCCGTCACCTACACTTACGGAACGCGGCGAGAAGTCATGCAGTGCAAGGAAGATCGGTGGAGACGAATCGGAGCGTACTAAAATACGTACGTGAGGATTCAGCTTCGCCGGGCTGACGCAGCAATGCGTTGCTTATCGCCGTGCCCCTCGTGAGCACCTGAATAGTTATTTCACATCATAATCGGCGTCCACCGTTTTGTCACCCGGCGGTTGATCCGTCTGCTGGCCCGCGTCGGCGCTTGAAGCCTGCCGATACATCTCCGCCGTCAGCGCGTGCAGCGGCTCGGTTAAAGCCTCAAGCTTTTGCTTGATGGCCTCTATATCAGTGCCGGAAAGCGCCTCTTTAAGTTCGCCGACCGCCTTTTCAAGCCGTTCGATCTTTTCCTTGTCGGCCTTGTCGCGGAAGTCCTTGATTACCTTCTCCGCCTGGTATACCATTGACTCTGCCTGATTTCTGGTATCGACTTCTTCCTTCCGTTTCCTGTCTTCCGCGGAGTGCTGCTCGGCGTCCCGTACCATCTGCTGGATATCTTCTTCCTTCAGCCTGGTGGAACCGGTGATGGTAATACTCTGCGCTTTTCCCGTGCCCATGTCTTTCGCCGAGACGTTAACGATACCGTTCACGTCTATATCGAAGGTCACTTCAATCTGGGGCACCCCGCGCGGCGCTGGTGGGATACCGTCCAGGTGGAATCTGCCGAGTGTCTTGTTGCCCGACGCCATCTGGCGCTCCCCTTGCAGCACATGAACCTCCACCGACGGCTGGTTGTCCGCCGCTGTGGTGAACACCTGGCTCTTCCGGGTCGGGATGGTGGTATTACGCTCGATGATCCTGGTGAATACCCCGCCCAGGGTCTCAATGCCCAGCGACAGCGGTGTCACGTCGAGAAGGACGATGTCCCGCACTTCGCCGCCGAGCACACCGCCCTGGATCGCGGCGCCGATCGCCACACACTCGTCCGGGTTGATCCCCTTGTGCGGCTCCTTTCCGAATAAACGGCGGACCGCCTCCTGGACTGAAGGCATTCTGGTGGCGCCGCCGACCATCAAAACCTTGTTGATTTTCTCGGGACCAAAACCGGCGTCCTTCAGCGCCTGACGGGTCGGACCCATCGTTTTTTCCACCAGATCGGCGGTCAGCTCGTCGAACTTAGCCCTTGTTATATTGATATCAAGGTGCTTGGGACCGGATGCGTCAGCGGTGATGAACGGCAGATTAATATTCGTTGAAGTAACCCCGGAAAGCTCCACCTTGGCCTTTTCCGCCGCTTCCGTAAGCCGCTGCAGCGCCATCCGGTCGGCGGCGAGGTTAATCCCGTAGTTTTTCTTGAACTCCGCAACCATGTAGTCCACCACACGCTGGTCGAAGTCGTCGCCGCCCAGCCGGTTGTTGCCGCTGGTGGCCTTAACCTCAAAAACCCCGTCACCGATCTCAAGGATGGAAACGTCGAACGTGCCTCCACCCAGGTCGAAGACGAGGATAATCTGTGTTTCTTCTTTATCCAGGCCGTAAGCCAGCGCCGCCGCCGTGGGTTCGTTAATGATCCGCAGCACTTCCAGTCCCGCGATTCTCCCCGCGTCTTTGGTCGCCTGACGCTGCGCGTCATCGAAATACGCCGGTACGGTGATTACCGCCTGGGTTATTTTTTCTCCGAGGTAAGCCTCGGCATCCGACTTCATTTTCTGCAAAATAAATGCGGATATCTGCTGCGGGGTGTATTCCTTATCATCAATCTTCACCTTGTGATTCGACCCCATATACCGCTTAATCGACGCGACGGTACGTTCCGTGTTTGCAACGGCCTGACGTTTTGCCACCTGTCCTACCAGTAGTTCACCCGTTTTGGAAAACGCCGCCACAGACGGTGTCGTCCGTCCACCTTCAGCGTTCGGGATGATTACTGATTCTCCGGCTTCCATAATGGCCATACATGAGTTTGTCGTACCCAGATCGACACCGATGATTTTTCCCATCTTCCCGTCATCCTCCTACAATTAGTTTTCTTAATCATTCAGTAAACCCCCACGGAGCAAGGGCGATAAGCAGCTTTTAGTTGCAGCCTCGTTCCGCGATTCTTCCGTGTTTTAAAATTGACGGCAATCTGCAAGCATATGTGGTTTACTGAACATTCACTTGGTTTTACCTGACCACCTTAACCAGTGCCGGTCTCAAAACCTTGCCGCGAAAGACATAACCCCGCCGGAATTCTTCCACAACGGTATTCTCGGGTCCCTCTCCGGCCTCTTCGAAGGCTACCGCCTCGTGTCGCGTTGGGTCGAACACGTCACCTACCGTGGGGATTACTTCCAGGCCCTCCCGGGTTAAAGTCTCACTAAGCCGGCGGTGAATCATCTCCAGGCCGGCTAAAAAATCCTCAATTTTATCCCCGGGGGATTTAAGCGCCCGTTCAAAATCGTCAAGGACCGGCAGAAGCGCCGCCACCAACGCCTCTCCGGCGAGATGGAGAAACTCCTCCCGCTCTTTATTGACCCGCCGTCTGAGGTTTTCAAAATCAGCCCGGAGCCTCAGAAGCTGCTGGTAGTACTCCTGTGCCTTGTTTTCAGTCACCCCGAGAGCCCCTTCGAGTTCCTCGATCCGCTGCTCCGGGGAAACCGCCAGGGTCTTTGTAATGCCGTCGGCTTTTCTTTCCGGTTCGTCAGCCGCTATGGACAGGTCAGATTCGCCGTTATGTCTCTCCTGCCTACCTTTATCCTGCTCCGCCATCTTTAACGGAATCCCTGCCTTCCTGTTTATCTTCACGCTTCCTTATGATCGTATCGATCCGTAAAATCGCCTCCGCTATCTCCCCCGCGGCTTTCAGGGCGTGTATCTTAACCGGCGTCGGATCCAATACTTCGTCCTTGATCATATCCTTGACCTCACCGGTGTCGCAGTCTATCCCCAGGGTGTTCTTCCGACGCGCCACCTGTGCGGCAAAAACATCCCCTGCCTTCTCGAGGGGGTTAAAACCCGCGTTCGCAACAATCTGCGCCAGCGGACGCTTAAGCGCCTCTACCACGCAGTCTACGCCATACGCTGCCATTCCTTTGATGCGGCCCCGCATCTTTTCGACTTCACGCGCCACGGCCAGTTCAAGGGCGCCGCCCCCCGGAACCACACCACCCTTAACGGCCGCCTGCACCGCCGCCGCCGCGTCTTTGGCGATGCGCTCCCGCTCTCCGACCACTTCCGCGGTCGCGGCGCCGACGACTATCGTGGCCATGGGTTTGCCCCCGCCGGAATGGATCCAGACCTGTTCCAGTTTTTCGTTGTTGTTAACGGCCCCGGCGCTTCCGAGATACTTTTTAAGTTCCGAAACATCCCTGGCCAGACCGGTTCGTTTGATCATCCTGGCGCCGGTGTGCTCGGCCGCCCGCCGCAGTTCTTTCTGCAGCACGCGCTGTACCACCATCACATTGGCGTCGGTTAGTTTCTCTTCCGCAATATCCGAAACTCCGCGGTCGACCAGTACAAGCCCGACCCCCATGGCCTTTATTTTATCAATATTCAGTTTGAACTCTTCCTGCAAAGCCAGGAACCGGTTGAAACCGGATTCCGTTCCCAGCGCTTCCTCTTCTACCTCCTCGGGTTCCAGGGCGTCGTCTATCACCATAACCTTAACGCCCGTAAGATGCTCCGGCATCTGCCGGTTTATCCGCTCTTTGCCGATTATCACGCCGTCGAAAACCTGATTCTCGGCGCCTTCCTCGGCGACAACTATATCCGCGAGTTTAAACGCGGGCTTCATCAGTTCGTCCCGTCCTACAAGTCGGGCCGCGGTAACGACCAGGTCGGAAATGTCGGAATGTCCCCGCCCGGCGATAAGCGCCACCGAATTCAGCCGCAGGTCGTCAAGTCCGCTTAGGATGACGGACTGCTGCCGCATCGTTTCCACGGCCAGGTTTATTCCCTGCCGCATGCCCTCGATCACCTTTGCGACAGGCACTCCCTTAATCACCTGCTCCAGTCCGTTTCCGACCATAGAGCCCGCCATAACCGTGGTGGTGGTGGTGCCGTCGCCAACTTCCTCCTCCTGGGCTTTGGCGATGTTAATAACCATCTTCGCCGCCGGGTGGGTGGCCTCCATATTGGTCAGAATGGTCACTCCGTCGTTGGTGATTACGACCTCCCCAAATCGGTCGACCAGCATCGTATCGAGGCCCTTCGGCCCCAGGGTCCCTTCCACGGCGGAGGCTATTGCCCTAACGGCGTTAGTGTTGGAGATGAGCGCTGCAAGGCGCTCATTAATTTCGGAACCGTTTGTAGACTGTTGTTTTAAGCTCACTGGGACGTTTCCTCCTGCATACCTTCTACCTTCTTACTACTCATTCCCTACCTGCCGAAGATTTTATCCAGTTCCTCGGAAAGATTCTCAGCCGCGTAACGCAGCAATCCCACCACCCGCGCGTAGCGCATCCTGGTAGGGCCCAGGACCGCCAGCACACCGCCGATCCTCCCGCCTATCTGGTAGTCCGTAGTCACCAAACTTAACTCGCTTATATCCTCGCGGTTAAACTCGCGGCCAATACGGATGTCGATTCCTTTTCGACTGCTTCCGGCCGTTAAAAGACCGCACAAGAATTCGTCCTGCTCCAGCAGCCCCATCAGCGTCCTGAGGCGTTCCACATTCTTGAACTCCGGCTGGTTGAGGATGCTGTGAATCCCACCGCGGTAAACATAATCCTCCTTGGTGGTAAGACTCTCATGAATGAACTCGAATGCCAGATCAAGCACATCCCTGTACCGCGATAGTTCCGCATAGATCTCCTTGAGGATCGTGAATTTAATATCTTTAACCGTGAGACCTTTAAGGTTCGCGTTAATAACCCCGGAAATACTCTCTAAATCGTACGACGTAATCCCGTCAGGGACCGGTATCACCCGGTGCAAAACCTCGCCCGACGCTAAAACCACCAGAACCATAGTCTGACCGGGTCCAAAATGCACGAGTTGAACATGCCGGTATACACCCTTTCCGCAGGGTGATACTGCAAGTGCGGCGCAACTGGTCAACTGCGCTATTATGGATCCGGTCTGTTTTATTACCGTAGCGATCTCCTGTGCCTTTGTCTGGATATGCGCCGTTACAAGCTCTTTCTCCTCACCGCACGGCTCCTCCGGTTGCATCAGGTTATCGACGTAATACCGGTATCCCCGTTCCGAAGGTATTCGTCCGGCAGAAGTGTGAGGCTGCTCAAGGTACCCCATTTCTTCTAGGTCGGCCATTTCATTCCTGATCGTGGCAGGGCTTAAACCCAGACCGTGCTTTCTGGCGATCGTCCTTGACCCGACCGGCTCCGCCGCATCGATAAAATCTTCTATTAACGCCGCAAGGATGCGCTCCTGTCTATTATTAAGCATAGACCTCACCCTTTATTAGCACTCTCATCTATCGAGTGCTAAAGCTTTAATATAAAATTAACAGTTAGATCTCGCGTTGTCAAGTCTCATTCTCCAGAATATGTCACACTCGGGCGTCACAACACTCTTCTAAACGAATGCCGCAAAAACCACGTTTGCGACAGGCAGCGCCTCCCTGGTCAAGCGCAGGGAGTCGCCCTCCCGGCGTAAAAGGCCCTGGGTGAAAAGCTTCTCTATTACCGGACCGTAGACCTTCTCAGGCCCGCGGCCGAAACGTTCCTTAAAACGCGCGCATGACACGCCTGCAATCTCCCGCAGTCCCAAAAACATGGCTTCCGACATCTCTTCCTTCACGGACAGGCGGGTTTCTCCGGTTGCAGGCAGCCCGTTACGGTCTAGAATCTCACAGTATTTTTTAAGATCTTCGACATTCGACCAGCGGGTACCGTTTATACAGGAATGAGCCGCCGGGCCGAACCCCAGGTACGGTTCACCCTCCCAGTAAAGCCTGTTATGACGGGATGACCGGTCGGAAAGGGCAAAGTTCGAAATCTCGTAATGCTCGTAACCCCTGGCGCATAAAAGGTCGATGGCCGTAAAATACATTTTTCGCTCGTCTTCTTCGGGGCATGGACTTACCGTACCCGCCGCCACCTCCCGGCCGAGCGGGGTTTTATGATGGATCTCCAGGCCGTACGCAGAGATGTGCTCCGGACTTAGCGCCGTTGCTTCTTCGAGGCTTTTCTCCCAAATGCGAATACTTTGACCGGGAATTCCGAATATAAGATCGAGATTAATATTATCGAAACCGGCAGCGCGGCCGGCTTCCACCGTCTTCGCCACGTCTTCGGGCGTGTGACGCCTGCCTAGGAACCGCAGCAACTCTTGCTCGCCGGTCTGCATACCGATACTCAAGCGGTTCACTCCCTCGCCGCGGAGCAGTTCGAGCAAATCTCCCCCTGCAGTCCCCGGGTTTGCTTCCACCGTTATTTCGGCTTGCGGCAGAACCATAAAATTACGCCGGATAACGGCGAGGATGCCGCATAAAACCGTTCCCGGAAGACAGGTGGGCGTTCCGCCCCCGAAGTAGATGCTGCCGACAACGTTGTGCGACCGAAATTCTTTACTACGCAGGATTATTTCCTGTTCCACCGCGGCGGCGTAACGTTCCGCCGCTTCTTCGGTATAAATGTACGAGATAAAATCACAGTAAGAACACTTCGAAAGGCAAAACGGTACGTGGATATAAAGACCCGCCGCCCTCACTGGTCGTCGACCCGCAGTACCGCCAGGAAGGCCTCCTGCGGTATCTCGATATTGCCGACCTGTTTCATGCGTTTCTTGCCTTCCTTTTGTTTTTCGAGGAGCTTCCGCTTCCGTGTGATGTCGCCGCCGTAACATTTCGCCAGAACGTCTTTTCTCAAAGCCCTGATGGTTTCCCTGGCGATAACCCTGCTGCCTATCGCGGCCTGGATGGGGATCTCAAAAAGGTGTCTTGGGATAAGCCCCCGGAGGCGCTCAACCAGTTGTCGCCCGAGGTAATAAGCCCGGTCCTTATGAACGATCGAGGAAAGGGCGTCCACCAGTTCACCGCCGACGAAGATATCAAGCCTGACCACTTCGGACTCGCGGAAACAGTAAAACTCGTAATCGAAGGAGGCGTACCCGCGGCTGACGGATTTCAGACGATCAAAGAAATCGTAAATAATTTCCGCCAGTGGAAGTTCATATGTAAGGATAACCCGGTTTTCGCTGACGTACTCCATGTTCTTGAAGGCGCCGCGACGCTCGTTACAAAGTTCCATCACCGGGCCGATATACTCTTTGGGAAGCATGGTGGTCGCCTTAACCACCGGTTCTTCGATACAGGTTATCTCGCCGGTGGGCGGCAGTTTGGCCGGGTTTTCCACCTCCACCACGGCGCCGTCCACTCTTATCACCCGGTATACTACGTTAGGCGCCGTGGTTATAAGGTTTAACCCGTATTCACGTTCAAGACGTTCCTGCACCACTTCCATGTGCAGCAGTCCCAGAAAGCCGCATCGGAAACCAAACGCCAGGGCGGCTGAAGTCTCGGGTTCGTATTGGAAGGCCGCATCGTTAAGGCGCAGTTTGTCAAGCGCGTCCCGCAGCCGTCCGAAATCCGCCGTTTCTACCGGGTAAAGCCCGCAAAAGACCATCGGTTGAACGGGTCTGTATCCGGGGAGGGCCTTTGCCGCCGGATTCCTTGCCTCCGTAACCGTATCCCCGACCCGGCAGTCCTGAACATTTTTAATCTGTCCGACAATAAAGCCCACCTCGCCGGTTTCCAGTATTTTTACCGGGGTAAGCTGCGGCTTGAATATCCCCACCTCGGATATCTCGTATTCCTTTCCCGTGGCCATCATCCGGACGATCATCCCGGGCCGAACAGCCCCGTCAACCGCACGGATGTATGCGATTACGCCCTTGTAGGAATCGTAGTGCGAATCGAAGATCAGCGCCCTTAAAGGTCCTGCCGGTTCTCCGCCGGGAGGCGGTATGTCGCTGACGATCCGTTCCAAAACGTTTTCGATCCCGGTACCCAGTTTTGCCGACACTATTACCGCTTCATCGCCCGAAATCCCGAGCGCCGTTTCAATCTCCCTGCGCACCAACTCCGGATCGGCGCTCGGCAAATCCACCTTATTAATCACCGGTATTATCGCCAGGTCGTGGTCCAGCGCCAGGTAAGTATTTGCCAGAGTCTGCGCCTCTATTCCCTGAGCTGCGTCGATAACAAGAAGAACCCCCTCACACGCCGCCAGGCTGCGGGAAACCTCATAGGAAAAGTCCACATGCCCCGGAGTGTCGATGAGGTTAAGCTGGTACTCCTCGCCGTCCTTTGCCTTGTAGGGAATGCGCACCGCCTGCGCCTTTATGGTTATTCCCCGCTCGCGTTCTATATCCATGCGGTCTAGCACCTGCTCGGTCATTTCCCTCGGTTGGATCGCCCCTGTATACTCCAGCAGCCGGTCAGCCAGAGTTGACTTTCCGTGGTCTATGTGGGCGATGATACAAAAATTGCGGATTCTTTTCTGGATCACGTGCCGTCCCCCATTTTGAACTCAAAAAGGGATCACTCAGCATCAGCCTCTGTTTTCCCCAATGTTCCTAAATTATATCATATTTCACATGAACCCAGGCGATTGTTGCGACACACATTAATCATATAGCAAAAACCTACGTCTCAGCCGTCCGGGGTCGACAATTTCACGAAGACCGTGAAAAAGCCCGGCCTTCTCTCCCCCCCGGACAGCTGTTTAAGCGCCTGGCGAAGTCGGAGACAGGGTTTTTATCGTTCCGCGCCGCTTTCGAGCGGTCCGATCCCTAGGATATCCCCGTAACGCCCTAACCATATAGCCGCCTCATTCCCGGCATCATCCGGGAGTACGGGAACCTTGAATTCGAAAGATGCATTCAGGAGCTTTACGCGACAGGAATGCCCGGGCAAACAGGCGAGGGAAACCGCCTGTATCTCTCTGCCCGGACCAAGGGTATGATTAAGCACCGTCAGGCAATGGGTCACGCCCACGGCAACGATGCATAACCAGGTCATCAGAATAACGGTATATCTTGCGACCATTTTAAACCTCCGGAACTATTATTATCCCGGAGGGCCGGAATTATCCTTTTTATGGTCGTTATCCTCCAGCACTACATCCGCCAGAACATTTGCCAGCAGCGCCGCCGCCGCTTCCGCTTCCTCCAAGGTGTTGTTCACCCCGCCTATCTCAAGCACAAGCAGCCTGGGACTCAGAAACTGGTTATAACGTCCTTCCTTGACCCTTACCCCGCGGCACAAACCCGGATAAAACGCATCCGCGCGTTCCGCAATCCGTTTTGCAAAAGCGAGGTTTTGCCGCCATCCGGGAAAGGGCTGCCGCGCGTCCGAGCCTACGACGATCAACACCTGCGCCACACGACTGCCTCCCACGTCCACGGTGGCCATACTCCTGGGAAGCTTCGAATCACGGTGAACATCGAAAAAGGCATCAATCTGAGGGTTATCGTAGAGCATCGCTCTTACGGTTTTTTCCGACTCCAGATAAGAGGTGGCATAAGAAGCATCGTGTATCATGTCCGAACATAGAACTGACACACCCCGCTCCCGCAGGCCGTTTCCAAGCGCTGCCGCCGCCTTGAACACCCCGCCCCTCCCTTTTACCCTTTCGACTCCGTCGGTCAAGGCGTATGTCTCCGCGGTGTGCGTATTATAAATCGCCACCAGCGGTGGAGGCGCCGACGGTGCAGCTTCTCTGACTTCCGGAAGGGCAGGGGGCAAAGACGATACCGCAGGCACAGCAAGAGGCGCGCTCACAACAGGCAGCGCGGAACGGATGAGACCTTTTTTTGTCAGCTCGACCTGTGACGCGAACCTGCCCGCGCCGGCCAGGAGCAACGAGGCGCCGGTCGGTTTTTTATCGGGCTGCGGCATCAGGCAGGATTCCATTATTTTTCTCGGGCCGGCGATGCGTAATATCATATCCGCCCCCTTGGCCCAGGACAACGAACAAATCCAGAGCACAAAAAACAAGACCATGGTTGCTAAAATCCGGCGCGACATAGACAGGCCCCCCCGCGTTATACTTATGCCGTCGGGAGTGGGACAAGACCTCCAATGAAATAGTGCTGCTTTCGGTGGGCGCGACGATAAGCAACGCATTGCGCATTTCTTCTCGCCGCGTTCCGTATATGTTACAATACTGCTTCTAAATTCAAAGCTTACGGGTCCATATTTTCATGCTTCGTGGTGCCGCCACGGCAGCATGTGAAACTCCCTCAAAAATAAGCGTTCTTTCCGCTGGGCGCGACTACGCGACGATAAGCTCCGTATCACGCTACGTTCGCGAGCTGCCATTCCGCTCATTTTTCATTCTTCTGATGGAGCAGCCTTCGGCCCCGTGATTAACTCCAATGAAAAAAGAACGCTCCCTGAAGGAGCGCTCTCGTCTTTCGCTTCATTAAAGCCTTAACTCTGTTTCATTTAACCGTAAGCGATGTAATAACGCCGTTTTCCAGCCGGACTTCCACCATGTATCCTTTTGTTTCCGCCAGCGCCACTTCTTTACCCAGGATATCCTTCGCCACAACACCGTTCAACAGGCTGTAATTGTGCAAATAGCCGTTGACCTCCAATGCGACACGCCTGGTGTCTTCGTTAACGCTGCTGACCCGTCCGCTGAACGTTATATTCTGGTCGTCAAGGACCTCTATTTCCGTTACCCTGTGTTCCTCTACCGTAACCCGTACTTTGGCTCCGGGTATAATCTCTATCAGGTTGATCTCATCGCCGTTACGGAAGAAATGCGCGTCCCCCGTGACGTCGTAATCCAGTTCCAGACCGCCGATATCAAAAGATATGGACCGGGGTGAATCCGTCAGCATCGTAATCGTTCCTTCGAATTCCCCTTCCTCTTCGTCGATAACCTCTATATACGTTATTGTTTGTTCGTTGTTTAGCTCGAAAATAATATAGTCGCCGCGTTTCAATTCTTCTAGATCCATTACCCGGCCGTCCTTGACTATTTCCGCTTTTTCGTCCAGGTCGTAGCGTTTTTCCGTCCCGTTTATATGGATGGAGATTTCCTTCGTGTAATTATTAAGAACCATGCCGCTGTAACTCGTCACGGTCCCGGAGAGCACGTTAATTTGCAGCACGGTGTCTCCCGCCACCCAGAGGTCCGCCCGGTCTCCCGATTTAAGATCGCTGTACGGAATCTCTCGTATTATATTCCTTGTCACCTTGGTGTTCCCCGTAACCCGGTAATCACTTTTCACGCCCCTCGCTCTTAGAGTGAGCGAATTCGTGCCTACCCGGGTAATCGTTCCGCTGATCTGATTCAGTTCATGCAACTCTATTTGAAATACCCGGTTGTTTCCATCCATGCCGACTTTAACGTAAGCATCGGGCGCCAGGTCGGTATAGCCGACATTCTTTCCGTCTCTGATCAGCCTCGCATCGGGAAATACGTCATAAAACGACAGGTTTCCGGAGTCGTTTTGCAGGGTCAACCTTAACATCCCCTTTTCACCCTGCGCAAGGGAATAAACAATCCCCGATGTGGTGGCACCCGGTTCGCCGTACTCCCCCGGAGCGCAGGCATACAGGACGTGTCCCCGGCTGTCCACGATAAGCCTTACCCTTTCCCCCTCCACCAATGAGTTTAATTCAACCGCCTGGTTCCCGCGGTTCACCCGGTAATCCGCCGGAACAGCAACCGCACGTTCGCCTGTCAAATTGCTGACCGTGAGCATAAGCCCGGCGACACCGTTCGCCCTCCCGGTCAGCCGCGTCATCGGCGGCGGCGCGTTTACCCAACCGTCCTCAATAATTCTTTGCAGCATCGCGCACATCTGCGCGCGCGTGACATTCATCTGCGGCGCGAACAGGTTTCCCGGAAGGCCGCGCATAATACCTTTTTTAGCGACCGCTCCAACATGCCCCCGGTATTTTTCAGGAATGCTCGCGGCGTCGGTGAAGGACAAATCCGTTTCGGGAGACAGATTCAGCGCAAGGCATAATAATGATGCCGTTTCGTACCGGCAGGCTTTTCTTTCGGGGTCAAGATAAGGTAAACCCTCTTTGGTCAACATACCCTTTTGTACGGCGAGAGCAAGATATTCCTTCCCCCAGTATACTTTTGGGTTATAGCTTAATCCGGAAATATCCGTTTTCCCGGCCTCGTCACCGAGCCCGAGGGTGTTAAGTATCATTACCACCGCCTCAATGAATGTCACCGTGTTATCGGGCGCAAACTCCCCCCCCGGGTAACCGTGGACAATGTCGTAAGCGCTCATCTCGGTGATCGGCTGCTCCGCCCAATGTCCCTTAACGTCGCTAAACCCGGTCCCCGCCGCGGCCGTCACCGCGGGAACCAACAAAACCAGTGCTGAAAACACCAGTGCCAAGACCTTCCCGGTGATTTTCCCAGTCTGGCGCACTATTCCCACCCCTCCCACGCATTTCCTAATTTTTTCGACATTCCCGGGAAGAATCCTGCTATTATAAACCTTTCAATAGACAGAAAACGAATTACTCTGTGTATTAGTTAAACCTTATCCGGCAGACGAATAGAGGAGTTTTCCATAGGCGGCTGTGTCCGCTCCATCTGAAGAACAAAAATGGGGGAAATGGCAGCTCACAAACGCATCGTAATACGGAGTTTATCGCCGCACCCTGCGGAAGAACACTTGAGTAACCTACACGGAACGCGGCTAGAAGTGATGGGCAGTGCAAGCAAGACCGCCGGAGACGAACCGGGCAATTGGGAAATGAGACGTGGGAAGTTGGAAGTGGGATTCTCGAAGGAATTCGCTTATTAAGCGAATTTTCACAAGCATCTCACCTCTGACATCTCACTTCCCACCTCGCAGTTGGTAGCAATGCACTGCTTATCGTCGCGCCCTACGAAAGAATGCTTGTTATCAAGAGGTAAAAATAGATCCCCCTCCACCCGGCACGCCGGCCCGTTGAAGGGGGACGATTAAAGAAATTTCTGATGTTCCGGCGCAATTACCGCAACATCGTAGGTACAAACGCATCGATGAGGCCGATGACAAAGGCTGCAATCAGCGCCCCGATAATGCTTACACTCAATAACCCGGGGATCACGAACTGCGCCAAATAAATTACCACCGCGGCAGTTATAAACCCTACGAGACCGCGGCTTTGCGGCGAAATGCGCTCGCCCAGAAGCGATTCAGCGATATAACCGAGAATGGTGATTACCGCCGCAGCGATAAGCGCCCCAAGAATACCGCCTTTAACCACGAAGCCTGGAGATACCCAGCTCACGATCATCAGCACGATGGCTGAAACAACGAATCTGACGATTGCGCCGATCCACGTCTGACGTTCCACTATATCACCTCCTTCAACGCATTTGATGATATGATTGGCCAAAACAGGTAATATTATTCTTGTCCTGCGAAAAAACTATATTTTGCATACTATTCAACCCCGCGCCCGTCCGTTTACGGTTCGCTGTGAAAAAATTCACCCCTACGTAAACCGGTGCTTGCAATTAACTGTAAAGCCGTGTTAAAATGGCCGTTAGGAATATTAGTGGTATGTATGGCAAAAAATTTTGTGGGGAGGTGAGATATTGGCCAAAAAATCCTCGCTAAAGCGTTTGCGGCAGATTCAAAAGCAGACTCTCCGGAGCGCCGGCATGCGGTCCGCGTTGCGGACAGTCATCAAAAAATATAAGACAGCGCTGGTTTCCGGTCAGGAGGATATGGAGGGGAAATTGCGGAAAGCTTTACAGGCACTTGACAAGGCTTCCACAAAAGGCATCATTCACAAGAATACTGCAGCAAGAAAGAAATCCCGCTTGGTTAAAGAGTTTAACAAGAGTAGCTCAGCGGTTTAATCGACGTTTGCCTCATAAAGTAAACGTGTTTAGGACCCTGGAATTTGCTTCACTATTAAATGCCGCCAGCGGCACCGAATATGCCCGGTGGCTTTAAAATTTTTATGGGAACTTCCGTTTGTATATATTCAGATACTCCGGTGGGCGCAACGATAAGTAACGCATTGCTGCGTCAGCCGGGTGGAGCCGAATCTTCATGTACTTCTATGTACACTCCGGTTCGCCCCCACCCGGTCTTCATTGCACTGCATCACTTCTCGCCGCGTTCCGTCAATGTAATGTGGGCGGCTGAATAGTTACCCTAGTTATTTACTTTCCAAGACGGTATGCAGTGCCCCCTGACTTTTTCCCCAGGCTCAACAGCAGAAGACGTCGTTCCAGTCCCTCATAAAAATCTTCCCGGCTTGTTTTTGTCGACATGTCGACTTCAAGTAAGCTCCGGAACAGTGCTTCCAATTCCGTTCTCGGGAAGCGCAGCGCCTGTGCCGCGGACTTCTTCGCCACAAAAGGATGAACACCGCCGAGATCCCGGGGTGAGACCTCGCGGCCTTTTCCCGAAACAAGAATGTCCTGCGCAAGGATTATCAGGCGTAACTGCCGCGCCAGAAGTGAAAGAACGACACCCTGCGGTTCTTTTTCCAATAACGTCTTTATCTTCGCCAGTGCATCCGGGTAGCGCCGTTCCCCCAGGGCGTCCGTCGCCGCAAAGACCGTTTCTTCGATTGAAGGGTTCAATACCGCCGCCACGTCGCCGGCGGAGATAGCAGCCCTGTCCCCCGCGTAGGCAAGCACTTTTTCGACCTCATTATTTAAAAAGGTCAGATCGCGGCCACCCGACAGCAAGGCGCTGACGGCCGACGCTTCGAAGGTCTTTCCGACCTGTCGCGCTTTTTTTTGAAACCATTTCCTCAGGTCTTCAGGCGCAAGATGGATAAACTCCACCACCCTCCCGCGCGCCTCTACCAGTTTATAGACCTCTCTTCTTTTATCGACCGACCCGGCCGTACAGAAAATGAGGCAGGTGGCCTCCTCCGGCTGCCTCAGGTATGAAACTAATGATGAATGCTCTTTCGGCCGCCCGGATAAAAAATAGGGGGCGTTTCTTACGACCACCAGCCGGAAGTTCGAAAAAAGAGGTGGAGTGCCCGCGATCTCGGCGACTTCCGCTTCCGAAACTTCCTCACCGTCCAGCACCTCGAAATTGAAACTCGGCTCTTCCCCGACCAGTGCCGCCCCGAAACGCCTTACGGCCTCCCGCTGGAGGAAAACCTCCGGACCATGGAAAAGGTAGAGCGGCTTAATCTTTCCCTTTTCTAGCTCGGCAAGAAGATCCTTGAAATACTGCAATTGATTCATCTCCGTTATTCGCAAAAGACCCTAACCCGGACAAGCCGGATCCAAAATATTTTACCACAGAGGCACAGAGTTCGCAGAGAACAGACATGTCGAGATGAAAACAAAAACGAATACCCATATTTCTGTCTTTTCCCCTCCGTGTGCTCTGTGTCTCTGTGGTTAATTTTTCTTGCCATTTTGTGTTGATCTAGGCGTCAAAGCGCCTATTGAGCCGAAAAAAATTTTGTCTTTTTAACGTCGGCCGTCGCACGTCGGACCTTGTACCTGTGTTTCGCCCAACCGCAGCGCCACCGCTTCCACCTTACTCTTTATTGTAAGCTCCTTGTCCCGGCGCTCATCAATCTTGACCGTGGTAACCACCCGCTGAGCCCCTGCGTCAAATGGTATATCGTGCATACGCCGCGTCACCGCAAGGACTTCTTCCAGTTCCCCCTCCAGTATGGTACCCATGGCGGTTACCTCGTATTTCAGCCCGCTTTCTTTTACGACGCTCACGCAATCCGCCACATAACCGCTTACGCTCGCAGAACTCGTCCCGAGCGGCACCACTGAGACTTCTGCCACCACCATAAATAACACCCCGTTTCCTTGCATTTATTTCGCCTTATACTCCTTATTCCCTTTAGCATGTCGTAATTGACGAAGAAAATTGTTAACTATTTCCCGTAAAAAAAAGAGCGGTCTCAATACGTTCCGCTCTTTTATAACCGCGCTACGGATTAGCTGTTCTATGGTGCAGGGTACGGCGCCGGATTGCCGTCTTTATCCTCCCTCGGGCCTTTTATGGGCTTATCGGCTTCCTTTGTTCCCTCCCAGCTAATCGAGTAACCAAACCTTAGGTTCTTTACGTTGAAACCGTCAGCGCCCAGCACACCACAGGCCAACCCAGCCGTATGTGCAGTAAAGCAGTACACCAGGACTTCATTCTTGCCGCCGTTTGCAACGTGCGTTTCAAGGGCCTGACGCAGGGCCTTCATGTTGCTGTCCCTACCCATATCCTGAGCGGATGCTATAAAGATCGCTCCCGGGATGTGCCCGGCATCGTAATCTTTCCGGCCCCTTGTATCCAGCACGAGCGGGTCGTTGGCAATGTTGTCTCCGCCGTTGTGTCCCGTTCTATAGTCGCATAAGTCCCCGTCATCGTCGTCATCCAGAGCGGTTTTAAGGGCACTTGCCGTAACGAAGTTGGAATGAATGCTGGGTTCCTTCGCAGTAGGATCGTTTAATCCATTCAGGAATTTGTCCCCGTTATCATCCGTTATGGTGGCCGTGCTGGTATCCGCATCCCACGAAATGCTGGCCCCCAGCGCCTCTACAACGGCCCTGACCGGTATCAAGACCCTGCCTCCGAGAATAATCGGCGCCTGATCAAAGCTGATTTCT